>CAZEOW010000073.1:0-4750 GCA_964514005.1 uncultured Nautiliales bacterium | reverse complement strand
TTTTGTAGCACTATCTTCACTCCACATACTGTTATTCAAAAGAGGCATTAAATACTCTTCATTATAATCTTTGTTTTCTACTTGTGTTTTACATGTATCACACAAATAAACTATCATATCTTTTGAAAGCTCAAATTTTAATGTATTTTCCTTGCCACATAAAGCACATTCCATAAAAACTCCTTTTATTGAAATTATAAAATAAATCTGTTTTTTTGCCAAGCGTTGTGTATTCTAGGTTTTGTTTTTAATATTTAGTTAACATAATGTATATTCTCTGCAAATTTTATCTTTTCCCTATTGAGTTAAATATATCAGCTTTGGATACATAATTACAATAATTAATGTAATAACTTGCATAATAATAAAAGGAATTATTCCTTTGTATAAATCTTTAGTCTCTATTTTATTTCCAGCTGCACCTTTTAAATAAAAAAGACTAAATCCAAATGGAGGTGTTAAAAATGATGTTTGTAAATTAATAGCAACCAATAATGCAAACCATACAGGATCTATTCCAAACTCCTTTACTATAGGCATAAGAATTGGAATAATTACAAATGAAATTTCTATAAAGTCAATAAAAAAGCCCAATATAAAAATAATTATCATAGAAATAGCTATAAACAAATAAGCATTCCCTATATTTTGAGTAAAAAATTCTTTTACTAAATCACCTGCTCCAGATTCATTAAACACAAGTGAAAATGCCGTAGCACCTATTAAAATCATAAAAATCATAGCTGTAATTTTTACAGTCTCTACACTTGCATATCTTAAAAGCTCAAAACTAAATGTTTTATAAATAATAGTTAGAATTAATGCACCAACTACCCCTACTGCCGCAGATTCAGTAGGTGTTGCATATCCTGTAAAAATACTACCTAATACTGCAACAATAAGAAGAGATGGAGCAATTAAAGATTTTAAAGCTTTTACTAAAACTAGTTTATAAGAACCTTCTCTTTTTATAGGAGGAGCGATATCTGGTTTTAAAAAAGAAAAAATAAGAATATAGCCAATATACAATCCTACTACAATTAATCCAGGAACTACAGCACCTTTAAATAAAGCTCCTGTATCTATTTGCATCATAGCTCCAAGAACTATTAATACTATGCTAGGAGGTATAAGTTGTCCTAACGTTCCACTTGCAGCAATTACTCCACTCGCAAGCTTAGGAGAATATCCATTTTTTAACATAATAGGAAGAGAAATAACTGTCATCATTACAACACTTGCTCCCACAATTCCAGTAGAAGCTGCTAATACTGCTCCTACAATAACTATTGCTATTGCAAGCCCTCCTCTAACTGGTCCAAACAATTCACCAATTGATTCAAGCATATTCTCAGCTATTTTACTTTTTTCTAAAATAAATCCCATAAAAATAAATAAAGGGACTGCCATTAATGTAATATTTTGCATAATTCCATATATTCTATATGGTAAAAGCTCAAATAATGAAAAATTTAAATTAGGATCTAACAAAACAGCAATCAATGCACTTCCACCAAACGCAAAGGCAACAGGAATACCAAGCATTAATAGTATAAAAGCACCAATAAAAAGTATAATACCTGTCATTTAATAACCTTTAATTTATAAAAAGCTTTTTTTATTTCTACAACACTTTGTAAAATAACTACAATAAAAGCAATTGCTAAAGAACTTTTTATAATCCATCTACAACAAAGCCCTCCCGGGTCTGGACTAATTTCTCCTCTTATAAAAGAATCATACGCAAATGAAATACCAGCATATACAATTATAGTAGAAAGAGGTAATACAAAAAATATTACAGTAACTAACTGAATAATTGCTTTTGTTTTAGGATTGAACTTTTGATAAAAAATATCTACTCTTACATGTTTATCATGCATAAGAGCATATGCAATAGAAAAAAGAAAAACTAAATCATAAAAGTGCCACTGTAGTTCTTGAATAGCTATACTTCCTCCATGAAATAATTTTCTTGCTACTATTTCATAAAAAACTAAACCTGTCATTATAAATAAAGATATTATTGAAATACTCATAAAAAATTTTGTAATTTTTTCTATATATAAATCAATTTTTGGAATAAAAGAAAAAACAATTACTCCTATTATTACTCCAATTATTAGCCAAATCAATATCTCTCCTTACATATACTCTTTTAATAATGCACTCCCTACTCTTATCATATTGCTACCCTCTTCTATTGCTATTTCAAAATCTCCACTCATTCCCATTGAACATATCTTTGCCCCATATGGCTTTAATTTTTCAAAAATTTCATACGTTAACCTAAAACTTTTTCTAATCTCTTTTTCATCATCAACATGAGCACCTATTGTCATAACTCCTTGTAGATTTATATTAGGCAACTCTTCTTTTATTTTTAAATAAGTATCAATAGCAAGTTCTGGAGCAAGTCCATGTTTTGCCTCTTCTTTTGCTGAGTTTATTTCAAGTAAACATCTAATAGGTTTATTTGCTCTTTTATTTATTGCTTGTGCTAACTCAAATGAATTAATTGATTGTATCATAAAAGGATTTAATTTTAAAAGTTTATTAATTTTATTTTTTTGTAAGTTTCCTATAAAATGCCACTCTATTGGTAAATTGCTAAGAGCATATACTTTTTCTTCCATATCCTGAACCCTATTTTCTCCAAATGCTCTTTGTCCTTCATTATACAATTTTTTTAAAACTTCAGTATTATTAGTATATTTCGTTACTGCTACAATTTGAACTATTAAATGTTCACTTCTTCTTAATCTTGCTTTCTCAACTCTTTGAATAAGTTCGTCTATTTTCATAATTACCCTCCTACTAATCTATGAATATCATTATATATTCCTATTAGCATTAAACTACCTAAAATCACCCATCCACCTATAGTAAGTTTTACCATAATTTCTTCTGAAAGTTCTTTTTTAAAGAAAGCTTCATATAAATTAAAAATAATATGTCCTCCATCAAGTGCTGGAATTGGTAAAAGATTTAAAACTCCTAAATTTACACTAAGTAAAGCCATAAACATTAAAAGAGGCACTATTCCATAATGAGAAACTTTATTTGTCATATCTACTATACCTATAGGGCCACTTAAATTATCTATTCCTATTGCTCCTGTAATAAGTTTTTCAACTCCTTTTATAATAAGAGTAGAAGCTTTTATAAGCTCATCTGTAGCATATTTTAGAGCTTGTGCAAAAGAATAACGTACAGTTATTAACTTATAAGGAGTAATTCCTATAATTTTTCGTTTAACTTCTTCATTAAAAATATTTTTAGTAAATTCTATTTTAGGTTTAAGAGTAATAAAAATAATTTTATTCCCTCTTTGAACTTTTAAATGCAAAGTATTATATTTTTTTACTAATTTTGGAATATCATCCCATACCTTAACCTTGTGATTATTTATCTCTAGGATGTTATCACCTTTTTTTAAAAGCTCATAAGCAGGAGTGTTTTTTATAGTTTCTCCTACTATAGGAGCAAACTTAGTTACTCCATACATTCCAACAAAAAGATATATTAAAAATGCAAGTAAAAAATTAAAACCCGGCCCTCCAAGTAAAATCAAAATTCTTTGCCATGGAGTTTTTGTATTGTAACTATCTGGGTCAAAGTTTTTTAAATAAGGATTAGTATCATCTTGTCCTTTCATTTGAACATACCCACCAAGAGGAATAGCACTAATACACCAATCTGTGTCTTTAATTTTTTTACAAAACAACTTTTTTCCAAATCCTATACTAAAAACTTCTACTTTTACACCAACTAATTTTGCCATTAAAAAATGACCAAGCTCGTGAAAAAAAATTAAAAAAGAAAGAACTAAAATAGCAGTAATCATTTTAAACCTCTATAATAAGCTTTTATATACTCAAATCCACTATAAAGAGTTAAAATCACAGCTATCCATAAAAGACAATCTTTACAAGGCCAATTCATAAGTAAAAATCCAATAGCAATCATTTGAGATACAGTTTTTACTTTTCCAGCAAAACTTGCCTTAACACTTAAACCTTTTTGAACCATAGAAATTCTAAGAGCAGTTATAAAAAATTCTCTTACTAAAATTAGATAAACAGCCCAAGCATTTGCTCTATGTAAAAATACAAGTCCTAAAAAAGCTCCTAATACTAACATTTTATCAGCTAAAGGGTCTATAATTTCTCCAAGAGAACTTGAAGCTTCAAAATTTCTTGCTATATACCCATCAAAAAAATCTGTAATACTTGCTATAACAAAAATTAAAGCTGCAAAATAATCAAGCCAAGAGGGATGAATAGAAAAAAAATCTCTATTTACTAAGAAAAAAAACATTAAAAAAGCAAGAAAAATTCTAATAAAAGCTAAAATATTAGGAATATGCTTTAAACGCTTTTTCCATAATTCATATCTATATAACTTTAAAGCTTTTTTATTTATAAACACTATTAAGCTCCACCAAATGTTGTTCCACCATCAACAATAAATGTCTGTCCTGTAATCCAAGAAGCTTCATCAGTGCATAGAAAGTAACAAATACCTGCTAAATCTTGAGGCACCCCCATTCTATTTAGAGGACTTCTTTTTTCAACCTCTGCTTTTACTTCTTCATAATTTGGAAATGCTTTTAGTGCATCAGTATCAATAGGTCCACCACTTACTGCATTTACTCTAATACCCCACTCTCCAAGTTCTGCAGCTGCATACTTAACCATTACTTCAACTGCCGCTTTACTTGCACCATGTCCTGCATAGTTTGGCGTAT
>CAZEOW010000072.1:0-4760 GCA_964514005.1 uncultured Nautiliales bacterium | reverse complement strand
CTCTTACTGAGCAGATTTAAATACTTTTTGTTAAATCGAACTCGCGTTAAATTAATAAAAGAGAGTGTAGAAGAATTAGAAAATAAAATTACTGAAATATTATTTTCATATACAAAAGAACAAATTAAATTTTTAGTATTTTATCCACATATTTGCAAAAGGCTTTTAATGCACATTAACTATATTAGAATTAGTATAAGGTTATCTAATTAATCCCTTTATAAAAATTAAATTTTGTACCTATACTAATAGTAAAAGTATTTAGTTTACCTCTAAGAGCTTTTATGTATCCTAAAGAGATAAAAAAACTTTTTTTAAAAAATCCTATTTGAGATTTAGAAATTAATCCATTACCTACAGCTACATTTCCTCCTCCTGCTGCTCCAAGCGATGAATTAATAAAAAAATGATTTTTATTGTATTCTAATCCTATCATACCAATAGCATATCCACCACTTTTACCATTATAAGCTGCTCCTGCATTGGTTAAAAATAAAAGATTATTTTTTATGGTAGTTAGAATATCTATGTTTAAAGTATCTAATCTTTTAGAATTTCTATTTTTTCTGATAGAAGAAGATGGCATATATGATTCATTATATATTTTTATTGTAAACTTTTGAGGATAAAATTTTAACTCTTTTTTTCCGTAAGTAATAAGATTTAAATTTTTATAAATTCCTCCTTTTAAAAAGTATCCTTTAAAGGAGCCATCAGAAATAGTATAACCTGTTGAGAGGAAAATATCTTTTAAAAAGTAAGATGTTTCTATTTGATATATAAGTCCACTTTTTGTATTTACTCTTCCTCCTCCGGCAGAACCTATTAGAAATTTTGTTTCAAAATTTTTAATTTTTTTTGATAACCCTATTAAATATTCAGCATATCCGTCACTTTCTCCTTTAAAAGCACCTGCAGTTTGAAGAAGTAAATTAAAATTGGGATAACTTTTTGATATCTCTACTCCTATTACTCCAAATTGTTTTTGAGTAGTGTTAAGTGTTGTTTTTGATTTTGGAAAATAATTTTTGATAAAAAAAGCTAATTTGATATTTTCTATATTAGCATTTTTTGAATGAAAGGTAGGAGAGAAAAATATTAAATCTTTAAATAGATATTTTAGATTATAAGCTATTTGAGAAGATGAAAGGCCATCTTTAAATTTTATATAATTATAGCTTATACCTACTTGATAGTTTTTTAATGGTAAATAAAATCCACTATCTGTTTTTATCATTAATCCGCTTCCTTGAGGAGCACTGCCTCCTCCACCACCTCCTATAAATACATTAGAATCAAATATTATTTTATTTAAGTTTATTTTTATACCACCAATAATTCCTCCTGTAAAAAATCCTCCTCTTTTTCCATTGACCGCAGAGTATACACTTCCTCCATAATAAAAGTACCTTTTTTCTACTAGTAAAGATGTTTCTAATAGTCCTAACTTTTCGTTATTGAATTTTAAATTTTGATAGGAGATTTTAATAGAATTATTTATTATCTCAGCTTGTAATAAAAAAAAGGAGAAAAAAATAAGAAAAAAAGGCATTAAAGTTTGCTTCTTACCTCTTTTGCAGAATCTACCATATTTTTAAGACTTGGTTTTACTTCTTCCCATTTTCTAGTTTTTAATCCACAATCTGGGTTTACCCATACTTTTTCTTTTGGTAATACTTCAAGTATTGCTTCAATTTGTTCTATTAATTCTTCTTTGCTAGGAATTCTTGGACTATGAATATCATATACACCAGGTCCTATTTCACCTTTGTATCCTCTTTCTTTAAATATTTGAAGTAAACTATTATCACTTCTTGCATTTTCAATAGAAATAACATCTGCATCCATCGCTTCGATTGCATCCATAATATCACTAAATTCAGAATAACACATATGAGTATGGATTTGAGTTTTAGATTTTACAACACTTGTTGTAATTCTAAAACTTGTAATTGCCCAATCTTCATAATCTGCTCTTTTTTCATTTCTAAGTGGATAACCTTCTCTTAAAGCAGCTTCATCTACTTGAATTACTTTAATTCCTGCAGCTTCAAGAGCTTCTACTTCATCTCTAATTGCAAGAGCCATTTGATAAGCAGTTGTTCTTTTATCTTGATCATCTCTTACAAAAGACCAGTTAAGCATTGTTACAGGACCTGTTAACATACCTTTCATAGGTTTATTTGTTAGACTTTGTGCATAAGTAATCCATTCAACTGTCATATCTTTTGGTCTAGAAACATCTCCATAAATTAGAGGAGGTTTAACACATCTACTTCCATAACTTTGTACCCAACCATTTTGAGAGAATGCAACTCCTTCAAGTTGTTCACCAAAATATTCAACCATATCATTTCTTTCAAATTCTCCATGAACTAATACATCAAGTCCTATTTCTTCTTGGAATTTTACTAAATCTTGAATCATCTCTTTTATTTGATTTTTATAATCTTCTTCGCTAATTACACCATTTTTATAATCTCTTCTTAATTTTCTAAGTTCTGGTGTTTGAGGGAAACTACCAATAGTTGTTGTTGGTAAGATAGGGTATTTTAGATTTTCGTGTTGAAGTTTTATTCTTTCTTCAAATTGCATATCTCTATGTTTATCTTTATCTGTTAAATTGCTTACTCTATCTTTTACAATAGGATTATGGATTTTTGAAGAAGTTTTTCTTGTTGCTATTGCTATTTTATTTCCTTCAAGTACTTCTTTTTCATATTCATTTAACTCTTCGCCTCTGAATAATTTATCTATAACTTTTATTTCATCAAGTTTTTCTAAAGCATAGCTTATCCATGATTTGATATCTTCATCCATTTTTGTTTCATATTTTAAGGTATAAGGAACATGTAGTAAACTACAGCTACTTCCTACTAAAATTTTTGATTTATCATAATTTTGGGCAATGCCATTTAAAAACTCAACTGATTTTTCTATATCATTTACCCATACATTTCTACCATTTACTATACCAATTCCTATCTCTTTATTTGCTTCGATTAAAGGTTTAATACTGTTTTCTTTTCCATGAACAAAATCAAGAAACATACCTCTTATAGGAGTAGTTGCTAAAATTTCATTTGCTTCACTTGAATGCTCAAAATAGGTAGCTACATATACTTTATCATCTCCTAATTTATCATATACTTTTTTTAAAGTTTCAAGATCTTTTTGTGTAGGATTTGTTACAAAATAGCTCTCTTCAAATTGAATTATTAAGTTTTCATCAAGTTCTCTTATTTGTTTTTTTAAGTCTTCATATACAGGTAATAGTTTTTCAATTATTTCATCTTCGTTTGAATTTATAAGTTTAGAAAGTTTTACAAAAGTAATAAGACCTATAAAGTTTACTTTAGGAGTAATTCCTAAAGATTTAATTTCTTCATATTCTTGTTTGATTTTATCTATACTTGCTTTAAAGTCCATATCTATATTAAGTTCAGGTACGATGTAGTGATAGTTTGTATTAAACCATTTTGTCATTTCCATTGCTTTGTGAGTTGCATTACCTCTTGCAATAGCAAAGTATCTATCCATACAATTTTCTATATCTTTATATTTTTCAGGTATTGCATTTAGCATAGTCATAGCGTCTATCATATTATCGTAATAGCTAAAATCATTTATACTAATTAGATTAATTCCAGCATTTTTTTGATAAGTCCAGTGTCTTTTTCTTAAGTCACTTGCTGTTTGTTTTAGTTCTTCTTGAGAAATTTTTCCTGCCCAATATCCTTCAAGAGCTTTTTTTAGTTCTCTTTGTTCTCCAATTCTTGGAAATCCTATTACATAAGTTGCCATTTGAATCCTTTTTTAACGCAATTATAACAATTATTCTGCTTCTTTAAAAGCACCTTTTTCAATTTTATATAGTTTTGTATTGTATTCTATTTTGTTGTTAATAATGTAGATATTAAAATCTTTTAAGTAATTAGTTTCATTTAATTCGTTGTATTCATTCAAAATATAATTTGCATATGCACAAATTGCATAATTTAACCAGTTATATCTTATGTTTGTAGATAATAAACTTGCATATTCGTTTATATATAGAGGATAATAAGATAAAGAGTTTGCAATAATTAATTTTTTAATATCTTGAGGTTGGGTAAGCTCAATTATAAGCGGATTATAATTAATTTGAGTAGATAAGGCTGAAGAGATATTTATATCTTTTGCTGTAATATTTGATAAAACTTGAGCAGTTTTAGTAGCATCTGTATTGAATATAATATTTGTATTGTTAATATCTTTATAGTTTATCCATCTATAATAATAAATCTTTTTAGTAAATTTTTTTTCTAAATTTAAAAGTTTTTTAGAATATAAAGTATTGTCTTTAATAATTGAAAATACTTGAGAGTTTTTTGTAGTTATATTTAACTCATCTATAGATTCTTCTACTTGTGTTTGTTGGAGAGTTTCTAGTAAAATGTCCAATTGTTTTTTATAATCTATACCCCCAAACATTTCATTAGTTTTGTTTGACTCTTTTCTTAGAAGTGGATAAAAAACTCCTTTAGTTGTATTTATTTCTTTATAAGTAGGTGTAATATAGATTATATTTGAAGCATTTACTTCCTCTTTATTTTTTTCATCTACTATTTCAATTGAATATTCAATATTTTTATTGGATAAATATGCATTAAGAGAGTTCATAACAGGTGCTATAATTGAGGAAAATTTTTTATTAATGATTATAGCTATTTTTATTTTTGTAGTTTGTGTTTCTGATAATGGTATTCCTAGGTTTTCTT
>CAZEOW010000071.1:0-4843 GCA_964514005.1 uncultured Nautiliales bacterium | reverse complement strand
GAAAAATGATTTTTGCACATGATATCCCAAAAGGAGCAAAGCTCTATTTTGGCAAAAAGGCTAAAATCAAAAGAGAAATAGAACATATTGCAAGTGAAGTTTTTGAAAATGAAGAGTATGAAGAGATTGTAAGTCCTTTTTTTTCTTATCATCAATTAGAGGCATTAGATGAGAGTGAGCTTGTAAGATTTAGTGATGATAAAAATAGAATTCTTGCTTTAAGAGGAGATAGTTCAATAGATATAATAAGACTTGTAATAAGAAGATTAAAAAGTGAAGCAAAGAAATGGTTTTATATTCAGCCAGTTTTTAGGTATCCATCAATTGAAATTAATCAAATAGGAGCTGAGTGGTTAGAAGGTGAATTGCAAGATGTTTTAAAAACTAATATTCATATTTTTGAGAGATTAAATAGAAATTATTCTTTGCATATATCTCATACAGCTATTGCTAAAATAGTTTCTCAAATAAGTGGAGTATCTTTAGAAGATATAAAAGCTATGAGAATTTATAAATTTAATGATTGGATGATAGAACTTGTTAGAGGAAATTTAGAAGATTTGTCGATTTATCCTTTGCAAATAAGAGATTATTTAAAAGAACTAAAAGATATAGCGCAAGAATTTAATGCAATTATTACTCCATTGTTTGTAGATGATTTGAGATATTATGATGGAGTATTTTATAGATTTATAAGAGATAATGAAGTTTTTGCAAAAGGTGGAGAATATAAGGTTGATGGAATAAGGAGTGTTGGATTTTCCATATATACAGATAATTTAATAAAGGATTTAAATGGTTGATTTGATAGTGGGACTTCAATGGGGAGATGAAGGCAAAGGGAAAATTGTTGATTTAGTAGCAAAAAATTATGATGTAGTAATTCGCTCTCAAGGTGGACATAATGCAGGGCATACTGTTGTTGTAGATGGAAAAAAGTATGCTTTGCATTTACTGCCAAGTGGAGTATTAAATCCTAATGCAATGAATGTAATAGGAAATGGAGTAGTAGTATATCCTCCACAACTTATTAAAGAGATTAAAAATTTTGGACATAATATAAAAAATAAACTTTTAATTTCAGATAAAGCTCATATGATACTTGACCATCATATCCAAATAGATAAAGCAAAAGAAAAATTAAGAGGCAAAAATGCAATTGGTACTACAGGAAGAGGTATAGGACCTACTTATGCTGATAAAATAGCAAGAATTGGAATAAGAATGGGGGAATTAAAAAATATTCCAAAGCTCCTTGCAAAACTTGATTATTATTTTAATATAAACGAAAAATATTTTAATGCGTTAGGAATTGAAATACCAGATTTTAAAAAATTAGAAGAAGAGTTAAGAGAGTGGCAAAAAGAATTAAAAGATTTAATTGTTGATACTACAAAATATTTGTGGGATAATATAGAAAAAAATATGCTTCTTGAAGGAGCTCAAGCAACTCTTCTTGATATAGATCATGGAACTTATCCGTATGTGACAAGTTCTAATACTATTGCAAGCGGAGCACTCACAGGCAGTGGAATACCACCTAAAAAGCTTAATAAAGTTATAGGTATTGCAAAAGCATATACTACAAGAGTTGGAAATGGACCATTTCCTACAGAAGAGCTTGGAAGTGATGGAGATAAAATAAGAGAACAAGGTGCTGAGTTTGGAACTACTACAGGAAGGTCTAGAAGATGTGGATGGTTTGATGTAGTGGCTGCTAGATATGCTGTAACTTTAAATAGCTGTGATGAGGTAGCAATTATGAAACTTGATGTTTTAGATGGATTTAAGGAAGTTAAAGTATGTGTGGGTTATGAAAGAGGTGGAGAAATTATTGATTATTTTCCAAGCGATTTAGAGTCTGTAAAGCCTATTTATGAAGTTTTACCTGGATGGGATGGAAGTGCGAATGTGACTAGTTGGAGTAAATTACCAGAAAATGCAAAAAAATATATAGAATTTTTAGAAGATAAAATTAAAGTAAAAATTAAATATGTATCTACAGGAGCTGAAAGGGAAGCAACTATTATTAGATGAAAACAAAATTTGATAGTATTGTAAAAATAAAAAAGCAAAATGTTGAAAATATTGAGAAAAATATTCAAAAAATAAACTCTTCAATTAATATGTTAAGAGAAAAAATTGAGCTTTTACAAAAAGATTTAACTTCTTTTTCTCTCCCTCAAAAGGGGAATTTTTCTCTTTTTAATCAAATAAAACTTCAGCAATCTTTTTTAAGAGATGAGATTAACAATTTTAAAGAACAAATCTCAGTTTTAGAAAAAAGAAAAAAAGAGCTTTTAGAAGAATTAAAAAAAGCTAATATAGATTATGAAAAAATGAAATATTTACAAATGCAAGAAATAAAAAAGTTAATAAAACAAAAACATAAAAAAGAGTCTCTTGAAATGGATGAAATTGCAGTAATGTTAAAGGCAAATAATGATTTACTTAACTCAAACTGATACAACGGTAGGGTTATTATCTAAAAATAAAGAGGAGTTAAATAAGATAAAAAAAAGAGAATTAAATAAGCCTATTTTAAAAGAAGTTGATAGTTTATCTACTCTTAAAGAGTTTGTAAGAATTCCTAAAAATTTTAGAAAGATTGTTAGAAGAGCAAAAAAGACTACTTTTATTTATCCAAATAAAGACTCTTTTAGAGTTGTAAAAGATGAAAATCATCTTAGATTTTTAAAAAAATTTAAATGGATGTATTCAACTTCTTCAAATTTACATAAGCAAAAGTTTGATAAAAATTGGGCTTTTAGTGTTGCTGATGTTATAGTTGGAAGTGAATTTAAAGAGGGTAAAGCTTCTACTATTATAAAAATTGGAAAAAGAAAATGCAAAAAATTGCGTTAATTTTTTTACTGTTTTTTATAGGATGTAGTGTAAAACAGGAAAGAATTTATACTACAATTAAAACTCCTTATTTTGCTTTATCAGATGCAGGAGTTATAAAAAAAGGTTTTGGATATAAAGAGATAATAATTTATAGATTTGGGTTAGAACCTATAAAGATTTTGATTAAAAATTCTACAATTTGTATTCAAAAAAGTTGTATGAATAAAGAAGCTTTTATAAAACAATATTTAGGAGAAGAGTATCCTAGTGATTTTATTGATAGAATTTTAGAAAAAAAAAGACTTAATTTATCAAAAAAATATCTTTATAAAATTTCAAAAAATAAAATTTTATATAAAGATAATAAAGTTTTTATTTTAATTAAAAATTTAAATTTTAACTAATAATTCAAACTTTTTGCCATTGATTAAATGCTCTCTTGTTGAAGGCATTTAGTTAGTGCTCAAACTTTTAATTTCTAAAGTAAATAATTTTTCCCTTCTCTTCTTGCCCATTTAATAAAAGTTCTTTTTAAGTCTAATATACCTAAATCTTTATTATTAACAATTTTTTCTCTTAAGGCTTTAGCACACATTAAAGCATTAGAAAAACCTCTACCACCCATTCCATTAACTATATAAAGTCCTTTTTTATAGATATAATTTTTAGGTATTACTCCATTTACTATTTTTAGCTCTTTTTTCAAAGTTTCTAAATCTATAACTTCTCCAACAACTGGAAAAAAATCACTGCTTGCTGCTCTAAATCCACCAACTATTTTAGTAATTTCAAACTCTTTAATCTCTTTTATTTCTCTTGCTTTATTAATTAGCTCTAATGCTTCTTTCATATTTTCTTTACCACTAAAACCTCTTTTATGAGTAGCCCCTATTTTAAAAATATTTCCAACTTTTGCTAAGGAGCAATTTTTATGATAATGAATATCAATATTAAAATTACTCTTTATCTCAATTCTTTCTCCCCAAATAGGATTAATCTTTATATAAGGAATCTCTATTAATTGTTTTGCTCCTGTTGCTAATATTACATTTTTAGTTTTTATATTATTTACAAGCCAATAATCTTTTTCCTGTTTTAAAAATTCTATTTTTTCTTTTTTAAAAGGAACTTTTAGTTTCTCTTTTACCTCGCTAACTTCTATCACCCCACCATCTTCAAAAAAAAATCCACCTTCTTTTTTAGAAAAAGGTAGCTTTATATGAGGAGCATATTTTTTAAACTTCTCTTTATCTTTCTCATCTCTTGGAAGAATTAATACTCCCTTTTTATTAACATTTATTCCTAAATTTGCATAAAAATTTAAAGCCTCAATTATTCCATTATTAATAAAACGGGTATAAGCTGTATCAAAACCTACTTTTGGAAATAAAAAAGCCCCAGCAGCCTTACTTGCACCACCTTCTAAAATATCATCTTCATCTACTAACAAAATATTAAAGTCTCTTAAAAACCAAGCACTCAAAAGTCCTGCAATACCTGCTCCAATAATTACAAAATCAAAATGTTTCATCGAAAGCTTCTTCAAATTGTTCTTTTTTTAAATTTAATTTTGAAAAAAGAAATTTTTTAAAACTCTCTTTATCAACTTCTACTTTTACATAAAGCATATTACTCTTTTTAGAGTACCATGTGTGAGTTTCAAGTGCGTTTAAAATAATAAATGTTTTTATATCATCTGTAATATCTTTTTTAATTTCTACTCTTTCTAAAAACTTTTTAGTTTTTATTATTAATTTTTCAACTAAGTTATTAACACCTTTGGCGTATGCTTCTTCTTGTTTTAGTCTACTTATTTCTTGAGTATGCACCTTTCCTACACTCATAAAAGATGATTGATAACATATCCAAAATGGTGCAGGAAGTTGATGAACGTAACATTTTGTAAAAGAGGTTACTTTTTTTGAAGTTTGAGTAAAGGTACATCCTACAAAAGCTAAAGGTAATAAAAAAAGATATTTTTTCATTAATTATCCTT
>CAZEOW010000070.1:0-4888 GCA_964514005.1 uncultured Nautiliales bacterium | reverse complement strand
CTAAAACCTATCATATAAATTTTAAAATCTCTTCTTTTATATTCTCTTTTGAAATAATATTCTCTTTTGCTTCTTTTTCAAAAAGCTCAAGAATACTATCTGGTGCTTTAACAGAATAATGAGTTTGAATATAAGCAATTGCATCTTTATCAGAAATTGTATTTTCTTCTTCTTGAGCAATTTCTCTATTTAAATCTTCATCTGTTAAAGCATAATAAATACTTGGAGCAAATTTAGTCCACTCTGCTGTTGAATAAGCTACTACTTTATTTTTGAGCTTATCTTTTAAATTTTCATATGCTTTTACTGCAGTAGCTGTATGAGCATCCATTAAATAATTTTCTTCTTTTACATATCTTTTTATAATCTCTTCACACTCTCCATCTGTAGCAAAATCAGCTAAAAAGTCTTCTTGAATTAAAGCAAGCTCTTCTTTTGTAAGTTCAAAATATCCATTCTCTTCTAAACTTTGCATCAACTCTTTTGTTCTTTTTTCTTTAAATTTATCAAATAAAACTCTCTCTACATTACTTGATTTTAAAATATCCATTGCAGGAGAAATTGTTTTTATTAGTTTTTTATCTCTTAAATCATATTTTCCATATTTAATAAATTCATACAAAATATTATTTTTATTTGAAGCAATTACAATCTTATCAATAGGTAATCCCATTTTTTTTGCATAATATGCACCAAGAGCATTTCCAAAATTACCACTTGGAATAATTACATCTATTTTATCTCCCATATCTATTTCATAATTTTCAAGAAGTTTTATATAACTCCAAAAGTGATAAACTATTTGAAAAATAATTCTTCCAAAATTTACACTATTTGCCGCTGAGAGTTTAATTCCTTTTTCATCTAAAATTTTTCTAAACTCTTCATCTTTTAATAAAGCTTTTAATGCTGTTTGAGCATCATCAAAATCTCCTAAGATACCTAAAACTCTTTCATTTTCTGCTGTTGTAGTTACCATTTGAAGCTTTTGAACTTCACTTGTTCCTCCATGAGGATATAAACAAACAACTTTTATATTTTCTTTATTTTCAAAAGTTTTTAAAGTTGCTGGTCCTGTATCTCCACTTGTAGCAGCTAAAATAAGATAATTCTCTTCTCTTCTTAAAGCTAAATTAGACAAAATTACTCCAAATGGTTGTAAAGCCATATCTTTAAAAGCACGAGTTGGCCCATGCCACAATTCACCTATAAAAAGATTTTCTTTTACTTTAACAACCGGTACAACATCTTCATCATCAAATTCTCTTAAATATGTATATAAAGCCTTTTGAATTAAATCATCATCAATATCTACTTTAAATAGTTTCAAAATACCCTTTGCTAAATGAGAGTAACTCTTCTCACCCTCTACATCATAATATCTTAGTAAAAATTGTTCATTAATTTTAGGTAGCTTTTTTGGAACAAATAATCCTCCATTTGGAGCAGCTGGATTTAAAATAACTTCTGAAAAAGTTTTCTCTTTTAGAGTGCCTCTTGTCCCTATAAATTTCATTTCTTTCCTTTTTTTATAAAATTATACCCAATTTTAACGTGAGTTCGATTTAACAAAAAGTATTTAAATACTTTTTAGTAATGTTATTTTTATATCGAACTGACGTAATTTTATTATTTTTTTTTAAATTATAGTTGAATTAATTTTTATCAGAAAACTTGACACAATATAACTAAAGTGATATTATTATAAAAAACTTTTTACAAAGCAAAAGGAGAAAGAATGAAAAAAATTTTAGCAACTTTAGCAGTTTCCCTATTAGCAACATCTACTTTTGCAGCAGACGCTCAAACAGATAGAATTGCCAATAAAGCCGTAATAAAGGTTGAAAAAAAAGCACAAAATACTAAATTAATTCAAGAAGCAATAAGAGCTTTAAAATATACTCAAGATGCATTAATCTATTTAAATGGAAATAAAATCGAACAAGCTCAAGAATCTCTAAAAAAAGCGGTAGGAGAACTTGCTGTTGTATTAAATTCCCCAAATCCTCCATATCTATTACCAGTAGATGTAACATTTGAAGCTTTTAAATTTGAAGGAACTCCAAAAGATGTAGTAAAAGCAGTTTCAAATGCAAAAGAGATTTTATCTGACAATAAAATTCCTCAAGCAAGAATTATTTTAAATTCGTTAAGAGACGAAATTGTAATTAAAACAATAAATCTTCCGCTTGCAACTTATCCAGCAGCTATAAATTTATCTCTTAAATACCTAAATGAATTAAAAACAAAAGAAGCAAAAGATGTATTAATTATGGCTCTTTCTACTCTTATAGAAGTAGATAATGTAATTCCAATTCCTTTAATTAAGGCTCAAGCACTCCTAACAGAAGCCCAAAAAATATTTAGAATAGATAGAAAACAGACTTTTAAATATTTAGAAGAGGCAAAATACCAATTAACATTAGCTGAAGCTTTAGGATACACAAGTAAGAGTGAAACTACATATAAAAACTTAAAAGATGCAATTACAAATCTTGAAAAAGAGGTAAGAAGAAGAAAAGCAAGCGATTCACTTTTTGAAGAAATAATTCAAAAATTAAAAGAGTTTAAAGAAAAAGCTATTTCAGTTATACATAAATAACCCTTTTGCTTCTTTCTTAAAAAAAACTTAATTTAAGCAAACTTTAAAGTTAAAAAAGTAAAATTCCAAACTATTTTATAAAACTAAAAAAGGATAATAGATGAAAAAAGGTATTCATCCTAATTATGTAAAATGTACTGTAACTTGCACTTGCGGTCATCAATTTGAAATTCTTTCTACTCAAGAAACTTTAAGAGTTGAAGTATGTAATGAGTGTCATCCGTTTTTTACAGGAAAAGAGAGAAACATCAATAGAGGTGGAAAAGTAGAGAAATTTAAGAAAAAATACGGTTTAGCTTAATTGATTACTTTTGTTCCTACTCCTATAGGAAATTTAGAGGATATTTCAAAAAGGGCTATGTTAGCCCTTGAAAATTCAGAAATCATTTTTTGCGAAGATACAAGAACTGCTAAAAAGCTTTTTAATCTTTTAAATATTTCTACTCAAAATAAAATCTTTAAATCTATGCACTCCCACAATGAAGACAAAGTTATTTCAAATTTAGATATAGAAGAATTAATATCAAAAAACATTATATATATTTCTGATGCGGGAATGCCGGGAATTAGTGACCCTGGTAGTAAATTAATTAGATTTGCTCAAAAAAATAATATTCCTTATACTGTATTACCAGGTGCAAATGCAGCTCTTGTAGCATTTGTAGCAAGTGGATTTGAAGGGGAATTCTGTTTTATAGGATTTTTACCGCATAAAGGAAAAGAAAGAGAAAATAAATTAAAAGAAGTTATATCTTCTTCAAAAGTTTCTATTTTATATGAAGCACCTCATAGAATAGAAAAACTTTTAAATGAACTTAAAAATTTAATCCCTCAAAGAACAATATTTTTAGCAAAAGAGTTAACAAAAATATATGAAACTTTTATCAAAGATAAAGTAAAAAATATAAATATACCCAATACAAAAGGTGAATGGGTAGTTATTATAGATAAAGACAATCAAAAAAAAGAATTAAATCTTTCATATGAAGATATACTAAATCTCCCTTTACCTCTTAAAGAAAAATCAAAGTTACTTGCTAAAATATCTTCAAAAAGTGCAAAAGAAATATATAAAGAGCTTATCAAATAGCTTTTTTTTTGATAAAATTTGCATATGATAGTATATGGGAAAAGAGTAGTAGAATATATTGTAAAATATCATCCTGAAATTGTTAAAGAGGTTCTAATTTCTAAAAAAATTGACAAAAAAACTTTAAAAACATTTAAACAATTTAAAATTCAATTTATAGACAATAAAAAAGCTCAAAAATTAAGTCAAAACGGAAATCATCAAGGTTTTTTTGTAAAAATTGAATTTAGTCCAAAAGAATGGGAAATTATTGGAAATAAAATTTTAATTTTAGATAATGTAACCGATATGGGTAATATAGGAGCCATTACCCGAACAGCTTTTGCACTTGGAATAGATTTATTAATAATTACAGGAATAAAAGAGTTAAAATGGCCTCAGCTAATAAGAACAAGTGCAGGAGCCGCAATAGATATGAAAATATTAACATTTCATAACATCTTAGAACTTTTAAATATATTAAAAACAAAAAATTACACTCTAATAGGGGCTGATTTAAATGGAGAGTGTAAAATAGAACAAAAAGAAAAAATAGCACTAATTATGGGAAATGAAGGGGAAGGTTTGAATAAAAGAGTAAAATCGAAACTTGATAAAATTTTAACTATAAAAATGAAAAATTTTAATTCTTTGAATGTATCGGTAGCAGCTGGAATTTTAATTGATAGGATTGTAAATGAATGCTGATAAATTTTTTGAAAAGTATTCAATTGAAGAGATTAATAAAAGAACAAAAATTTCTCCTATTTCATTAAGGTATATAAAAAACAAAGAGTTTGAAAAATTACAAAGAGTAAAGTTTATAGGCTTTATTAGAATAATTGAAAAAGAGTTTAATATAGATTTAAGCGAACTTATAGAAGAGTATAATGAAGCTACAAAATATATACAACCTACTCCTGTAAAAGAGGAAAAAGTAGAAAAAAGAAAAAATTCAAATCTCTTTATTATTGCAAGTGCAATTATTGTTTTAGCTATTAGCGGTGTATATCTATATAAAATTACAAAACCTAAACCTATCCATTTTGAAACAGATTTTAAAGAAGATAGTTTTGATATAAATTTATCCGAAACAGTAAATCCAACGGTGCCGGAGAACACATCGTCTAACACATCGTCTAACACATCGTCTAACACATCGTCTAAAACATCATCTAAAACATCATCTAAAACATCATCTAAAACATCATCTAAAA
>CAZEOW010000069.1:0-4909 GCA_964514005.1 uncultured Nautiliales bacterium | reverse complement strand
AGCTGCTGCTACCTCTTCAGCAATTGTACATCCATTTTTAACAAGTCCTTCACCAACTTCAAATCTTACAAAATCAACTAATGTAGCATTTCCTCCTGCTGCTTTTGCAGCTTTTTTTAGAGCTTCTGCAACACTTTCTTTTTTCTCAGCTTTAACAAATTCTTGTTCTGTTAAACATACTTCTTGGAAGTATTTTTTAATTTTACCAGGGATAATTTTTTCAATTACGTTTTCTGGTTTACCTTCTTTAAGAAGTTGAGCTTTTGCTATTTCTTTTTCTTTTTCAATTACATCAGCCGGAACACTTTCTGGATTTAAATAAAGAGGTTTCATTGCCGCAATATGCATTGCTATATCTTTTAGAGTATCTTTAATAGCTTCGCAAACTTCTGGTTTATCACAACCTGCTGCAACTAACGCCCCTACTCTTCCACCTGCGTGAATATAACCGTTTACAATTCCGTTTTCTAAAGCTTTAATAGTTTCTATTCTTCTAACTACTATATTTTCTCCAATTTTAGCAATTTTTACTTTTAACTCTTCTTCAAAAGTAGCTTCACCAAATTTAGCTCCCATTAAACTATTTATATCAGCAATATCATCTACATTTACAGTTGTAACAATATCTTCTACAAACTCTACAAACTCATCAGTTTTAGCAACAAAATCTGTTTCACAGTTAACTTCTACAATACTTCCTTTTTTATAATCATCACTAATTTTAACGCTTACTAAACCTTCAGCTGCGTTTCTATCTGCTTTTTTAGCAGCTTTTGAAAGACCTTTTTTTCTTAAAATTTCAATTGCTTTTTCTTCATCTCCATTAGCTTCAACAAGTGCTTTTTTACAATCCATCATACCAGCACCAGTTTTTTCTCTTAAAGCTTTTACCATTGCTGCTGTAACTTTACTCATATTATGCCTCCTCTTTAATTTCTTCAATCTCTTCTTTAATTTCCTCTTCGCTTTTTTCTTCAGCTGCTGCTTCTTCTTTTACTTCTTTAATTTCCTCTTGAATCTCTTCTTCACTCACAGGTGCTTCTTCTGCTGCACTCTCAGCCATTTCTTTACCTTCAATAATAGCATCTGCAATAGTTTTACAGAAAAGATTTACACTTCTAATTGCATCATCATTTCCCGGAACTGGATAATCTACTAAATCAGGGTCACAGTTTGTATCAACAGGTGCTACTACAGGAATTCCTAATTTATTTGCTTCATTTACTGCATTTTTTTCTTTTACAATATCAACAATAAATAACATATCAGGAAGTTTTTTCATATTTCTAATACCACCGATTACTTTTTCAAGTTTTGCTCTTCTTCTTTCTAGAATTAATCTCTCTTTTTTTGTAAGAAGATTTACTTGACCAGTCTCTTGCATTTTTTCAATAATTTCAAGTTTTCTAATTGATTTTTGAATAGTTTTAAAGTTTGTAAGCATTCCACCAAGCCATCTATGATTTACATATGGCATTCCAGCTCTTGTAGCATGTTCTTTAATAGCTTCTACAGCTTGTTTTTTTGTTCCAACAAAAAGAATTGTTTTTCCTTCTGCTGCAGCATCTCTTACTACATTATAAGCATATTTAATATGTCTTAAAGTTTTTTGTAAATCGATTATATAAATATTTTTTCTTACTCCAAAAATATATTTTTTCATTTTTGGATTCCATCTTCTTCTTTGATGACCAAAATGAACTCCACTTTCTAATAAATCTTTCATAGTCACATTACACGGCATTTTTACTCCTTGAATTATTTTTTTTCCTTAGGGTTTAAGCCTCCCTCCCCATTAACGGCTTAGCCGCAACCCTACCAAGGATTGAGAGGTGAGGATTGAAGTGAAATTTTATCAAAAAAAATGTATAATAGCAAAAATTTTAAAGGAGCTAATATGCCAATGCTTGATAGTTTTTTAGTTGATCATGTAAATATGCCAGCACCTGCTATAAGAGTTGCAAAAAAAATGCAAACACCAAATAAAGATACAATAACAGTGTATGATTTAAGATTTGCAAAACCAAATAAAGAAATAATAAGCGAAAAAGCTATGCATACACTTGAGCATCTATTTGCAGGATTTATGAGAGAGCATTTAAATTATGAAATAATAGATATATCTCCAATGGGATGTAGAACAGGATTTTATATGAGTGTAATTGGAGAACCAAAAAATGAAGAAGTTGTAAATGCTTTTAAAAAATCTATGCAAGACATTATAAATACTACCGAAATTCCTGAAGCAAATATATATCAATGTGGTAGCTGTTATATGCACTCTTTAGATGGAGCAAAAAAAGTAGCACAACATATATTAAATAAAGAAATAACAATAATGGATAATGAAAAATTAAAACTTACAAAATATGAAAATATATGTAATGTAGATAAAGAAAAGATTAAAGTATTAGGATAGTAATGAATCAAAAAGAACTGCTTGAAAATTTAGAAATATTAATACAAAGAACTTATGAAGTCGAAGAAGAGTTTAAAGAGTTAAAAAATATTTTAGAAGGAGTAATAGAGTTTCTCCCTCAAGCTTTATGGGTAATAGATAATAAAGGAGAAATTATTGTAAATAATGAAAAAACAAAAGAATTTAACTTTATTCCAAACGATGGAGAAATTGAAATAAATAATAGAGTCTATCTTGTTCAATCTTCAAAAATAAAAGACAAAAAAATTATATCCGCTACAGATATTACAGAACAAAAAAGAAACGAAAGACTAATAGCCATGGGTCAAATGGCTGCTCATTTAGCTCACGAAATTAGAAATCCTATAGGGTCTATTTCGATTTTAATATCAATTTTAAAAAAAGAGTCTCCCAGTGAATTATTAGATGAAATGAAAAGTTCTGTTTTTAGAATAGAAAGAATTATAAAATCAACTCTTCTTTTTTCTAAAGGATTAAAGCTAAACAAAAAGAAATTTTTACTAAAAGAACTTGAAGATGAACTAAAAGAATCTATTAAATATTACTCCTTTTCAAAAGAGATACACTTTCTATTTTTTCTACCAGAAATAGAGATAGTTGCAGATTTTGATTTATTGCTGCTTGTTTTACAAAATATGATATTTAATGCAATAGATGCTATTGAAGAAGATGATAATGATGAAGGAATTATTGAAATCTTATATGAAAGAGATGAAAATTTTCATATTATAAATATATATGATAGCGGTATAAATTTTGAAGATAAAAATATTTTATTTGAACCATTTAAATCTACAAAAACAAAAGGAAATGGATTAGGACTTGCTCTTAGTCTTGAAATTATTCAAGCTCACAATGGCAAAATTGAGCTTTCTTTAGAAAAAAAAGGATTTAAAATCTATATACCTAATAAATAATATCTTCACAAGCTTTTTTTCCTAATCCTTCATCTAAACACTCAAAAGAGCCATTTTCTTCTGCGTATTGAAATTTTATATAATCATCTGGAGTAAAATAGTATAAGTAAGTAGTATTATCTTCTTTATAAAAACAATTAGTATAAGAAGCATTGCTTGCAAACTTTTCTGAGCAAGATTTAATACCTCTTTTTAAAACACAACTAAAAAGATTATTAGAATCTGTATCTAAATTTTTAGGATAACCTGTTGTATCGTTAAAATCGCAATCACTATTCCATGAAAAATTACTATTTATAACCCACATTCCGTGAATATTTTCTACTCCACTCTCTACTGCTGAGACAGTAGATTTTGCATTTACTTTACTTGCGTGAGTTTCAACTTCTAAAAACTTTGGAAGAGCAATTGAAGAGAGAATACCAATAATAACAATTACAAATATAAGCTCTATTAAGGTAAACCCTTTCATTTAAATCCCAAAAAGGAGGGATTATTGAGTAGCAATACAGCTATAGTTTACTTCTGTTACATTATATTCATATCTTGTTACATTTGCATCTACTGTTACCGGAACATCAATAGATGTTCTTTTTACTTTAATACAAATAGCTCCTGTCGTATTATTACTTTCACTATTATTCGTATTAACATTATTACCTGTCGTATTTTTACTTGCATCATAAGCTATTTTAAATTCAGAATCATTATAATCATAGTTAAAATGCTTATCCACTTCAGTTGTTAATCTTGATAAATATTGCTTGATATCAGGATCATTTTTAATTGCTCTTGAAATATTTGAATCTTGTAATAACTCATATCTTGAAACAGCTTTATTTACAACTTGATTAGCAACTTCTACTGCACCTTTTAATTTAGCATTTTCAGTAACAGTCATAAATTTTGGAAGAGCAATTGCCGCTAATAGACCGATAATTACAATAACAAAGATTAATTCGATAAGAGTAAACGCTTTTTTCATAGTCTCTCCTTTTTTTTATAATTATACCATAACTTTATACAAATTTGTCAATAATATATAAAAATCTTAAAACTCTATTAAACCTTCAAGAGGCGAACTTGCTGTTGCATAAGGTTTTTTAGGAATCCTTCCAGCTTTATAAGCTTCTCTTCCGGCAATTACTGCATATTTCATTGCTTCAGCCATTTTTATTGGGTCTTTTGCTTGAGCTATTGCTGTGTTTGTCAATACCCCATCAGCCCCAAGTTCCATTGCAACTGCTGCATCGCTTGCCGTTCCTATTCCTGCATCTACAATTACAGGCACATTTACTGCATCTTTTACAAAAACTACATTATATCTATTTTGAACTCCAAGTCCACTACCAATTGGTGCTGCAAGTGGCATTACAGCCGCTGCTCCTGCATCTTCAAGTCTTTTTGCCATAATAGGGTCATCATTTGTATAAGCCATTACAGTAAAACCTTCTTTTGCTAATACTTCACACGCTTTTAGAGTCTCTATTACATCAGGATATAAAGTTTTTGCAGTATCTCCAATTACTTCAAGTTTAATAATATCAATTCC
>CAZEOW010000068.1:0-4913 GCA_964514005.1 uncultured Nautiliales bacterium | reverse complement strand
CTTACTGAGCAGATTTAAATACTTTTTGTTAAATCGAACTCGCGTTAAATTAAAAAAATTTAATATTTCAATTCTTGATATATCTTCAGAATGTCCAAAGGAAGCGAGTGTTGCTATAGTTTTTGCCGCTCATAATGAAAAACAAGCAATTCAAGTAAGAGAAAAAATAGAGAGTTTTTTATATAAAAACTTTCCAGAGATAGAGTTCTTTTTTGATGTAGAGATTATTTAAATCTCTATTAATCTTATCATATTAGTAGTTCCTTCTTTTCCAATTAAGCTACCCATTGTTACTATTACTTTATCTCCTGGATTAAAAACCTTCATTTGAATTGATAATTCTTTGAATTTTTCAATTAACTTTTCAGGATTTTTAATTTTTGGTAATTCAAAAAGAGGTTTTACTCCCCATACAAGATTGAGTTGTCTGCTTATTTCTCTATTATGTGTAATAGCGAAAATAGGGGATTTTGGTCTATATTTTGCTATACTTTTTACTGTGGTTCCACTGCTTGTAAAGCATACAATAGCTTTTGGATTAACTCCTTTATCTAAATCAGCTACACTTGCAGCAATTGCATCTTTATCTTCTATTTCATATTTTTTATAATAGTTATAAATATTTTGAATTTCAAGAATTACTTTTCTTAATGTTTCTACTGCTTTAACTGGATATTTTCCAACTGTTGTTTCATCACTTAGCATTACTGCATCAGTTCCATCCATAACTGCATTTGCAACATCACTTACTTCTGCTCTTGTTGGAAAAGGTGAATTTACCATTGATAAAAGCATTTGAGTAGCTGTAATTACAGGTTTTTTTAGTCTGTTTGCTTTTCTGATTATCTTTTTTTGTATTACAGGAACTTTTTCTATTCCAATTTCTATTCCTAAATCTCCTCTTGCTACCATTACACCATCTGCTGTTTCTAAAATTTCATCTAAATTTTCTACTGCTTGTTTTGTTTCTATTTTTGCTACTAACATTGCTGAAGAGTTGTTTTCTTTTAAGATTTTTTTTGCCTTTAGAATATCTTCTTTTGAATTTACAAAAGAGATTGCAACTATATCTACACCATTTTTTGCTCCAAATACTAAATCTTTTTCATCTTTTGGAGTAATTGCTGATATTTTTAATTTGGATTGAGGGAAGTTAACTCCTTTTTTACTTGATAAAACTCCATCATTTTTTACTTGTAAAGTCAATGAGTTATTGTCTTTATCTATTACTTTTGTTCTTATGCTACCATCTGCGAAAAATACATACTCTCCAATTTGCACATCATCTATAATTTCTGGATAGCTAATTGTTAAATCATACATTGATTTAGGATTAGATTTTACTAATTTTATTTTGTCACCTCTTTTTAATTCTAAAAATCCATTAATTTCACCAATTCTAATTTTAGGTCCACTTATATCTTGTAAAATTGCTGTTTTTGAGTTTAGTTTTTTTGCAATTTCTCTAATTAGTTTAATTGAATGTTTATGAGTTTTATGGTCAGCATGTGAAAAATTTAATCTAAATACATCAACTCCTGCTTCAATCATAGATTCAATTTTATCTATTGATGAAGGACCTAGAGTGGCTACAATTTTTACTTTTTTCATTTTTATCCTTTAATTTTAAAGATGAGAAAGAAGAAAAAGGAGTTATTTAACTTTTATACAATCTGTCTCTTTTTGTTTATCAAACTCCCACCACTCTTTTTGATTCCAAGTTTTAAGTTCTTTTAATTTATTCATTAAGTATTCAAAATCTCTTGGAAGGAGTGCTTGGTCTCCATCTGAAAGAGCTTCTTTTGGACAATTGTGCATTTCAATAATTAAACCATCTGCTCCTACTGCCATACCAGCATATGCAAGAGCACTTACAAATTCTCTTTTTCCAGCTGCATGGCTTGGATCTACTATAATAGGTAGGTGAGTCATTTTTTGCATAATAGGAACTAATGTAACATCTAAAGTATTTCTAACACTTGTTTCGTATGTTCTTGTTCCTCTAAGACATAAAATAACTTTATCATTTCCTTCGCTCATTATATACTCTGCACTCATTAAATGTTCTTTTACAGTTGAAGCTATACCATTTTTAAGGATTACTGGTTTATCAAGTTTGCCTATTTCTTTAAGTAAAGGAAAGTTTTGCATATTTCTTGCACCAATTTGAATAACATCAGCATATTTATAAACTACATCAATATCTTTTATACTCATAAGTTCTGTAACTATTGGAAGACCTGTCTCTTTTTTTGCTTCAAGAAGCATTTTTAATCCATCTTCTCCATGCCCTTGGAATGTATATGGAGATGTTCTTGGTTTGTATGCACCACCTCTAAGCATATGAGCACCATTTTCTTTTGCTACTTTTGCAAGATATACTACATTTTCAACTGTATCAACACTACAAGGACCTGCAATAATTACTTTATTTTCTCCTCCTATTTTTACTCCGTCTACTTCAATAATAGTATTTTCTGGATGAAATTCTCTGCTTGCTCTTTTATAAGGGGCAGATACTTCTAAAACTTTTGCAACTCCTGGAAGTGTATTAAGAGGTCTTCCTAAAAGGTCAGTTTTATCTCCAATAATTCCTATTACAACCTGTTTTTCTCCTGGAGCAATACTTACATTATGGCCCCATTCTTTTATTTGGTCTACTGTTTTTTGAATCTCTTTTTCAGTAGCTCCTACTTTCATAACTAAAACCATTAGAACCCTTTTTTTAATGTATTATACTAAAATAGAACATCAATTGCAATAAAAAAATATATTAGATAATAATTTTTTTCCATAAGTTAATCTAAAAAAAAGAGTTTTTAGTTATAATTACAATAAAAAAGTAAGAAATGAATGAAAAATTGTTACAAGAGTTAAAAAATGGTATGAATAAAGAAGACTTTTTAGTTGTTTTTAAAAAAGAGTATCCTGGATTTGATTTTGAAGCTTTATTTGATTTATTAAAGTTTCAAGGATTACCTTTAATTATAAAAGATAACAAAGTTTTTTTTAAAACATCTCTTGTTTCTTATAAAAAAGCTACTTATTGTGTAGTAGATATAGAAGTTAATAATTCAAAACCTAATATAGGTCAAGTTATAGAAATAGGAGCTGTAAAAATAGAAAATTTAAAAATAGTGGATAGTTTTGATTTTTTAATTTATGCTAAAGATGTGCCTAAGTATGTAGAAAGAGTAACTGGAATTAATCAAAAAATGCTTCAAAATCAAAAGTCTCAAAAGGAAATCTTAAGAAAATTTAGAATTTTTTTAGGAGATTCTATTTTTGTAGCTCATCCTGCTGAGTTTGATTATAATTTTTTAGCTTATCAATTTGAAAAAGAGAATATTGGAAAATTATTAAATAGATCAATTTGTACTTTAACTCTTGCTCAAAAAACATTAAAAGCAAATAGATATGGGCTAAAGTATTTAATGGAAGAGTTTAATTTTCCTCAAGAAGTTCACCATAGAGCTTTAGGAGATGCTAAAACTACTGCAAGGGTTTTTCTAAAAGCATTAGAAAATTTGCCAGCTGAAATAAAAACAGCTGAGGATTTAATTGATTTTTTATAATATTAATAATGAGCTTTTTCTTTTAAATCTTTTGTATATATTACAACTCTATTTCTTCCGCTTTCTTTAGCTTTATAAAGAGCTAAGTCTGCATATTTTATACATTCCCATCCGTGTGAACAATCTTTTGGGAAAATGCTAATACCAATACTTACTGTTTTTTTAATTATAGCATTTTCTATATCTATTTCTGTTTTTTCTACATTTTGTCTTATTTTTTCACCTACTTTTATTACATCTTCATCATTTTTTAAATTTTGTAAAATAATTAAAAACTCTTCTCCTCCATATCTTATAGCTAAATCACTTTCTCTAATAGAATCTTTTATAATTTGTACTAATCTTTGAAGAGTTATATCTCCCGATTTATGTCCATATGTATCATTTACTTTTTTAAAATAATCCATATCTATCATTAAAAATCCTATTTTAGTATTGTTTCTTTTTGCATTTGCAATAATTGTTTTTAATATGTTTTCTAAAAATCTTCTATTAAATAATCCTGTTAAAGGATCTTTTATGGTTTGATTATGTAATTTTTCAAGAGTATATTTTGCTTCTACTATTGAAGAAATTTCATTTAAATAAGCTTTAATATAAGGAATATTTTTTTTGATTTCTTTTTGCTCTTTATCCATCATTATTTTTAATATTCCTGTAAAATCTCCTCCTGAAGAGAAGGGAATGCATATATAATTATTTGAACATGAATGAGATACACATATATTTTTAAATTCTAAAGAGTTGATTGTTTTTTTTGTTCTATATGCTCTACACTCTTTAAAATTTTCTAATATATTACAGCAAATTTCTCCTTTCTGATGTATGAGAAAAGCATCTTTTTGCGTATTGTCTATTCCTATTATTATGAAATGGGTGAGTTTAAAGTTTTCTAAAACATCTACTAATCTTTTAAAAATATCTTCTATATGTAAATCTTCCTCAATTAGTTTTTTAAATTTAAATATATTTGCAAGTTCTTCAATTGTTTCTTTAGCATCTTGTAAAGGATCTTCATTTGATTTCTCTTTTTCTATTAAAGCTGTATATTTATTTTCTATTACTCCAAAACTATCTCTTAGGGTAGATAAAAATTTATTGTATGAGTCTACAAACTCTTTTGCTTCTCCTTTGAGATTTGTTTCTATATGTTGATTAAAGTTTCCTTTTAATATGTTTTGAGTTGATAATTTTACTTTTTCTAATATTTCTAAATATGGTTTTAAAAAGTAATTTACAATTAGTATAATTAAAATTAAGGATATAAAAGCGATTATAATTAATTGAAGTATTGCGTAAATTAATTTAGAGTAATACATATCTCCTAGAAAAGTAATA
>CAZEOW010000067.1:0-4956 GCA_964514005.1 uncultured Nautiliales bacterium | reverse complement strand
TTTTTAAAAATTTTAAATGGAGGAATAAAATGGCAAAAGAAAAATTCCAAAGAACAAAACCACATGTTAATATTGGTACAATTGGCCATGTTGACCATGGAAAAACTACTTTAACAGCAGCTATTTCTGGTGTTTTAGCATTAAAAGGTTTTGCTGAAATGAAAGATTATGATCAAATCGATAATGCACCGGAAGAAAGACAAAGAGGTATTACTATTAATACATCTCATGTTGAATATGAAACTGAAAAAAGACACTATGCTCACGTTGACTGTCCAGGGCACGCAGACTATGTTAAAAATATGATTACTGGTGCTGCACAAATGGATGGGGCTATTTTAGTTGTTGCAGCAACTGATGGACCTATGCCACAAACAAGAGAACATATCTTACTTTCAAGACAAGTAGGTGTTCCGGCAATTGTTGTTTTCTTAAACAAAATGGATATGGTAGATGATGAAGAATTATTAGAATTAGTTGAAATGGAAGTTAGAGAACTATTAAGTGAATATGAATTTGATGGAGATGATGCACCTGTAATTGCAGGATCAGCTTTAAAAGCATTAGAAGAAGTAAAAGCTGGTCAACTTGGTGAATGGTCAGAAAAAATTATGGAATTAATGGATGCAGTTGATGAGTATATTCCAACACCGGAAAGAGATACTGAAAAAGATTTCTTAATGCCAATAGAAGATGTTTTCTCAATCTCTGGTAGGGGAACAGTTGTAACAGGTAGAGTTGAAAGAGGAACATTAAAACTTGGTGATGATGTTGATATTGTTGGATTTAGAGAAACAAGAACAACTAAAGTTACTGGTATTGAAATGTTTAGAAAAGAAATGGATGAAGCTCAAGCTGGTGATAATGTTGGGGTTCTTTTAAGAGGTATAGGAAAAGATGAAGTAGAAAGAGGAATGGTTCTTGCAAAACCAGGAAGTATTACACCTCATACAAAATTTGAAGCTGAAGTTTATGCATTAACTAAAGAAGAGGGTGGAAGACATAAACCATTCTTTGAAGGTTATAGACCACAATTCTATATCAGAACAACAGATGTAACTGGTACTATCCATTTACCAGAAGGTGTTGAAATGGTAATGCCAGGGGATAATGTAAAATTAACAGTAGATTTAATAGCTCCAATTGCACTTGAAGAAGGAACAAGATTTGCTATCAGAGAAGGTGGTAGAACAGTAGGTGCTGGAGTTGTAACTAAAATTATTGAATAAGGGTTTTCCCTTATTTTTAAAGGATAAAGATGAGAGAAATTATTCATCTAAAGTGTACTGAGTGTGGTAGATTTAATTACCATACAACAAAAGAAAAAAGAAAACATCCAGAAAAGTTTGAAATAAAAAAATATTGTAAATGGTGTAATAAACATACAACTCATAAAGAGTCTAAACTATAATTACGGGTTTTTGCCCGTTTTTTCGACTATTATATAAATAGTAGTCGCATAAGCGGGCGTAGCTCAGTTGGCTAGAGCGTCAGCCTTCCAAGCTGAGGGTCGCGGGTTCGAGTCCCGTCGCCCGCTCCAGATAGGGCAGTAGCTCCAATGGTAGAGCGGCGGTCTCCAAAACCGCTTGTTGGGGGTTCGAGTCCCTCCTGCCCTGCCATGAACCAACTTTTGGAAGAGGTAATGGATGAATAAAATAATAAACTATATAAAAGAGGCAAAAAAAGAGCTGGATAAAGTTATATTTCCAACTATAACTGAAATAAGACAGTCACTAGTAGCAGTATTTTTAGTAGTAAGTGTTATAACAATATTTTTAGGATTAGTTGATTTAAGTATGAGCGGAATCTTAAAAGTAGTTCTATAAGGAAATAAATGAATTGGTATGCATTACAAGTATATTCAGGAAGTGAACTAGCAGTAAAAAAAGCCATTTTAAATCTCAAAAAAGAGCTTTTGGATGAGAAAATAGGTGAAGTAGTAGTTCCTACAGAAGAAGTTATAGAAGTTAAAAGTGGTAAAAAAAAGATATATGAGAGAAGTATATATCCTGGATATGTATTTTTAGAAGCGGATTTAGATACTGCTTTATGGCAAAAAATTCAATCTCTTCCAAAAGTTGGTAGATTCATTGGTGAATCTAAAAAACCAACTCCTCTTAAAAAAGAAGATATTGAGCTTATTTTACAGAAAGTACAACAAAAAAGTGCACCAAAACCTAAAGTTAGTTTTGAAGAAGGTGAAGTAGTAAGGATTAATGAAGGTCCTTTTGCTAATTTTACAGGTGAAGTTGAAGATTTTGATTATGAAAAAGGTATGTTAAAATTAAATGTTACTATTTTTGGTAGAAGTACACCAGTTGAAATACACTATACTAAAGTTGAAAAAATAGTTTAAAAGGATTAGGGATGGCTAAAAAAATTCAAGAAATATTAAAACTGCAAATCCCAGCAGGAAAAGCAAATCCATCACCTCCTGTAGGACCAGCGCTTGGTCAAAGAGGTATTAATATTATGGAATTTTGTAAAGCGTTTAATGAAAAAACAAAAGATATGATGGGATTTACTATCCCGGTAGAAATTACAGTTTATAACGATAGAAGTTTTACTTTTGTTACAAAACAACCACCAGCAACAGATTTAATTAAAAAAGCTGCAGGTATTACTAAAGGGAGTTCAAACCCTTTAAAAGATAAAGTTGGGAAAATTACAAAAGAGCAATTAAAAGAAATTGCTGAGAAAAAACTACCGGATTTAAATACTGATGATATTGAAGTAGCAATGAAAATTATTGCCGGTAGTGCAAAATCAATGGGAATTGAAATAGTTGATTAACCACATTTAAGTGGAAGCAAAATTTTGCGTAAGGATAAAATATGGCAAAAAAACATTCAAAAAGATATCAGGAATTATTGAATAAAATAAATAAAGATGTATATTCTTTAAAAGAAGCTGTAGAAAAAGTAAAAGAGCTTCAATCTGCTAAGTTTGACGAAACAGTAGAACTTGCTCTAAAATTAGGGGTAGATCCAAGACATGCTGATCAAATGATTAGAGGTAGTGTAGTTTTACCTCATGGGACAGGTAAAGATGTAAAGGTTGCTGTGTTTGCTAAAGGTGAAAAAGCTGAAGGAGCTAAAGAAGCTGGTGCTGATATAGTTGGTGAAGATGAAATTTTAGATATGATTCAAAACGGAAATTTAGATTTTGATATTTTAATTGCAACACCAGATATGATGGGAAAATTAGGTAGATTTGGTAAAATTTTAGGACCAAAAGGACTTATGCCAAATCCAAAAACCGGTACAGTTACGATGGATGTAGTTAAAGCAGTTAAAAATGCAAAAGCTGGGCAAGTTAATTTTAGAGTAGATAAAAAAGGTAATATGCACGTAGGAATAGGAAAAGCAAGTTTTAGTGCTGACCAGCTTTTTGAAAATGCAAAAACTTTTGTTGAAAAAATTAATAAAATGAAACCGGCAAGTGCAAAGGGTAGATATATTCAAAATGCTGCACTAAGCCTTACAATGAGTCCAAGTTTAAAAATAGATATAAATGAGTTAGCTGAATATAAATAATTCGCCCTAAGTCCAAGTGACTTAGAAAGCAGGTGGGTTTTCCCTTAATTTCCTGCCGAGTCTAAGTGAAAGGAGCTTTATGAAAAAAGAGTTAAAAAGACAAATTGTAGAAGAATTAAGTAAAGAGTTTACAAATGAAGTGAGTGTTTTTTATGCTGACTTTAAAGGTCAAAGTGTAAAAGAGCTTGAGGAACTTAGAAAAACAGTAAAAGAAGCTGAAGGTAAAATAAGAGTTATAAAAAATACTCTTGCAAGAATTGCATTTAAAAATAATGGAATTGATGTTGATTTTGAAGAAAATAATGTTTTTATTTGGGGCGAAGATCAAATTACATTAGCAAAAATTATTACAAAACATGCAACAAAATATAAAAACTCTTTTAAAATTAAAGGTGCAGTAGTTGAAGGTGAAGTAAAAGATGTTGTATATGTGGAAGAAGTAAGTAAACTTCCAACTAAAGATGAATTGCTTGGAATGGTAGCATTTATGATGAAATCTCCTATTGCAAAATTTGCATGGGGGCTTAATAAATTAATAGAAAAAAAAGAACAAGAATAAAAAATAGGAGGAGTAACTATGGCTTGTACATTTGAACAAATTTTAGAAACTATTGAAAATTTAACTGTTAAAGAATTAAATGAGTTAGTAAAACTTTTTGAAGAAAAGTTTGAAGTTAGTGCACAACCAACAGTAGTTGCAGGAGCAGCTGGAGCAGCAGGTGAAGCAGCTGAAGAAAAAACTGAATTTGATGTAATTTTAAAAGAAGCTGGAGCTAAAAAAATTAATGTAATTAAAGTAGTAAGACAAATTACAGGTGCAGGACTTAAAGAAGCTAAGGCTATGGTAGATGGTGCACCGACTGCTATTAAAGAAGCTGTAAGCAAAGAAGAAGCTGAAGAAATTAAAAAACAACTTGAAGAAGCAGGAGCAACTGTAGAGGTTAAATAACCCTTTCTTGCTTTTTTTAATTTTTTTTGTTAATATTACCTTTCTACAAATTATTCTGCGCAGGAGAGCCTATGTTAAACCAATTAAAATCAGCAAATAGATTAAGATTTGATTTCTCAAAAGTTCCTCAAATTTTAGATATTCCCAATTTACTCCATTTACAACAAAATTCTTTTCAAGATTTTATTAATATAGAAAATCCAGAAGAGAGTGGTATTCATAAAGTATTTAAATCAATGTTTCCAATCAGTGATGCACAAAATAGAATTACTCTTGAATATGCTGGAATTGAATTTAAAAAGCCTAAATATACTGTTAGAGAATGTATGGAAAAAGGTCTTACTTATTCTATACCAATTAGAATTAAAATAAGACTTATTGTTCATGAAAAAGATGAAAAAACAGGTGAAAAAATTGGTATAAAAGATATAAAAGAGCAAACTCTTTATATTAGAGATATTCCTTTAATGA
>CAZEOW010000066.1:0-5103 GCA_964514005.1 uncultured Nautiliales bacterium | reverse complement strand
TGGTATAATTACATTTAAAAAGGATAGAAGTGGATTTTAAAAAGATTGCAAGAGAAGTAATTGAAATTGAAGCAAATGAACTTTTAAAAGCAGATGTTGAAGGTATAGAAAAAGCTGTTGAAATTGCTTTTAATACAAAAGGAAAAGTTATAATAACAGGTGTTGGAAAATCTGGGCTTATAGGAAGTAAAATTGCTGCAACATTAGCAAGCACAGGAACTCCAAGCTTTTTTATTCATCCCACTGAAGCTTTGCATGGTGATTTAGGAATGATTACAAAAGATGATAGTGTAGTAGCTATTAGCTATTCTGGAGAGAGTGAAGAGCTTATAAAAATTTTACCTCATATAAAAAGATTTGAAGTGCCTCTTATTGCAATGACAGGAAAAAAAGATTCTACTCTTGCAAGATATGCAGATGTTGTATTAAATATTCATGTAGATAAAGAGGCATGTCCTTTAAATATTGCACCTACAAGTTCGACTACTCTTACTCTTGCCATGGGTGATGCTTTAGCGGTTTGTTTAATGAAAAAAAGAAATTTTACAAAAGAGGATTTTGCATCTTTTCATCCGGGAGGAAGTCTTGGTAAAAAACTTTTTGTAAAAGTAAAAGATTTAATGAAAAAAGATTTTCCTATTGTAAATGATAATGTTTCTTTAAAAGAGGCTATTATTGCTATGACAGAAGGAAAGCTTGGGCATGTTCTTTTTATGAATAATAATAGAGTAAAAGCTATTTTAAGTGATGGAGATTTAAGAAGAGCTATGATGAGTGAAGATTTTGATTTAAATAAAAATGCTTTATCTTTTGCTACTTTAAATCCTAAAACTATTAAAGAAGATATGCTTGCAAGTGATGCTTTAAAATTTATGGAAGATAATAAAATTCAGTTTTTACCCGTAGTTGATGAGAATGAAAATGTAGTTGGTGTTATTCATTTACATCATTTAGTAGAAGCTGGAGTGAAATAAAAGGAAAGAAATGAGATTAAATAAATTTATAAGTCATCATACGACTTATAGTAGAAGAGAAGCTGATAAATTAGTAATAGAGGGAAAAGTAAAAGTTAATGGAAGAGTTGTCACAAATCCAGCTTATGAAGTTTTAGATGCTGATAAAGTTAGTGTAAAAGGTAAAGCTGTAAAAAGAAGTACAAAATATACGTGTATTGTTTATAATAAACCAAGAGGAGAGTTAGTTACTAAATATGACCCTAAAGGTAGAAAAACTATTTTTGATTCTTTACCAAAAAGATTTAGACATTTTATTCCAGTAGGTAGACTTGATTTTGCAAGTGAAGGTCTTTTAATTTTAACAGATTCTCCAAAAGTTGCAGATGCATTAATGAATTCAGATTTACCAAGAGTTTATAAATTAAAAATTAGAGGAAGTATTACAGAAGATATGTTAAAAGCTATGCAAGAGGGAGTTGAGGTAGGAGAAGAGGGAGCTCATGAAAAGAATAAAATAAAAAAATTATCTTTAAAGCCTTTTTATTCTGTGCAGATTATAAAAAATTCTCCTAAATACTCTACTTTAAAGGTTGCTATTACAGAAGGTAAAAATAGAGAATTAAGAAGATTTTTTGCTCATTTTCAAAGAGAAGTGTTGGATTTAAAAAGATTATCTTATGGATGGATTAGTTTAAATGCTTTACCAGTTGGAAAAGTTAGATTCTTTAATAAAAAAGAGTATAAATTATTAAAAGAATTTCTAAAAAAGGAGAAAATATGATAAAAAAAGCACTTTTTCCAGCAGCTGGATATGGAACAAGATTTTTACCTGCTACAAAGTCGGTTCCTAAGGAGATGTTACCGATTGTAAATAAGCCTCTTATTCATTATGGAATTCAAGAGTGTATGAATGCAGGAATTTATGAAATAGGATTTGTTACAGGAAGAAGTAAAAGAGCAATTGAAGATTATTTAGATTTTAATCCTGAAATTGAAGAAAAGGTAAAAGATTCAAGTAAAGCTAAACTTTTACATGAAACAAATGAAATGATTAATAGATGTACTTTTACTTATGTTAGACAAAAAGAGATGTTAGGGCTTGGACATGCTGTTTTAACGGGTGAGCCTTTAATAGGAAATAATCCTTTTGCAGTTGTTTTAGCTGATGATTTATGCGAAGGAGATGTATTATCTCAGATGGTAAAACTTTATAAAAAATATAAATGTTCAATTGTAGCTATTGAAGAAGTTCCACAAGAGGAAGTTAATAAATATGGTGTTATAAAAGGAAAAGAGATAGAAGATGGTGTATTTATGGTAGAAGATATGGTTGAAAAACCAGAAGTAGATAAAGCCCCAAGTAATTTAGCTATTATTGGAAGATATATTTTAACTCCAGAAATTTTTGAATTATTAAAAATTACAAAACCGGGAAAAGGCGGAGAAATTCAATTAACTGATGCTCTTTTAAAACAGGCAAAAGAATCGATGGTAATTGCCTATAAATTTAAAGGAAAAAGATTTGATTGCGGTAGTGTAGCAGGATTTGTAGAAGCTACTAACTATTTTTATAAAAGGGATTTTTAATGTGTGGAATAGTAGGGCTTGTTGGAAAAGATCCGAAAGAGTATTTAATAGAAGGATTAAAAGAATTAGAATATAGAGGATATGATAGTGCAGGAGTTGCTATTATAGATGAAGATGAATTAAAAGTTGTTAAAGCAGTTGGTAAGCTTGTTAATTTAGAAAGAAAACTTGATAATTTAAAACTTAATAATCCAAAAATTGGAATAGGACACACTCGTTGGGCAACTCATGGAAAACCTACTGAAATTAATGCTCATCCTCATATAGGTAATTTTTCTGCAGTAGTTCATAATGGGATTATAGAAAATTATCAAGAAATTAAAAATTTTTTAAGTGAAAAAAATATAGAGTTTATTTCACAAACAGACACAGAAATTATTGTAAAGCTTTTTGAATATTATTATGAAGATGATGCATTTGAAGCTTTTAAAAAAGTTATTCAAAAAATTGATGGAGCTTATGCTATTTTACTTATTAGTTTAAAAGATAAAGAAAAGATCTTTTTTGCTAAGAAAGGCTCTCCTTTAATTGTTGCTAAAGGAGAAGATGGAGTATATTTTGCTTCAAGTGATGCTCCTTTAATTGGGTATGCGAATAATGCTCATTATTTAGAAGATGATGAATTTGGATATGCTACAAAAAATGAAATAAAACTTTTTAAAGATAAAGAAATTATTTTAAAATTTAAAGCTCTTCCAACAAATAAAGAATCTGCAAAAAAAGGTGGATTTAGATTTTATATGGAAAAAGAGATATATGAACAGTTTGATGTTTTAAAAGAGAATACATTAGGAAGAAATACAAAAGATGGAATAAAATTTGATGAAATTGATAAATCTTTTTTTGATGGAATTAACAATATTATAATCTCAGCTTGTGGAACAAGCTATCATGCGGGGCTTGTTGGAAAATATCTGCTTGAAAGAGATGCAAAAATAAGAACAAATGTAGAAGTAGCGAGTGAATTGAGATATAGAGCTCCTCTTCTTACAAAAGATACTCTTTTTATTGTAATTTCTCAATCTGGAGAGACTGCAGATACTTTAGAGACTTTAAAAATGGCAAAAAAAGCTGGACTTAAAACTTTAGCTCTTTGTAATGTAGATAATTCTTCAATAGTTAGAGAAGCTGATAAAACTATTTTACTTAGAGCTGGAATTGAAAAAGGAGTAGCTTCTACAAAAGCATTTGCTACACAAGTTATGACTTTATGGATGTTAAGTAACTATTTAGCAGATAAAAACGAATTTGAAGTTATAAATAGAGCAATTGAAGTTACAAAAGTTTCTTCTAAATTGCATGAAAAAATTAAAAGATTATCAAAAAGATATATGCACGGACATGGATTTTTCTTTATAGGAAGAGATGTCTTTTATCCACTTGCCCTAGAAGGTGCTCTTAAATTAAAAGAGATTAGCTATATTCATGCAGAAGGATATCCAGCAGGAGAGATGAAGCATGGACCTATTGCTTTAGCAGATCCAGATTTATTTGTAGTAGCTTTACTTAGTAAAAATATGCTTTATGAAAAAACAAAATCAAACATTGAAGAACTTATTGCCAGAGATGCTACTGTTCTTACAATTTCAAGTCAGTATCTTGACTTAAGTGATGATTTTGTTAAAATTTCTAATGAATATCATTATATGATAGAATTTTTTGAAATAATGGTTGTAACTCAATTACTTGCAATGGAAGTTGCAATTAGAATGGGAAATGATATAGATATGCCAAGAAATTTGGCTAAATCAGTTACAGTAGAATAAAGGAGTGGATTGAAAAGTTTAAAAAATGAAATGTTAAAATCTTTATTATTTTCAATTGTTGCTTTGTTTTTTATTTTATTTGTTCTTTATCAAGCAGTTACACGTTTTGTTATTAAACAAGAAGTTTCTAAAGCAAGACTTCTTGCTCACTCCTTAGTACATACAAGAGAATATTTATCTAAATTTGCCCCTTATATACAATTCAGAAAAAAACAATATTTTTCTCCTTTTTCTTTAACACCTGCTTATGCCGTGGGTGAAATTGCAAAAATATTAAGCAAAAAAGATAATATTTATATAAGACAATTATCTGATAAACCAAGAGATCCTAAAAATTTAGCAAAAGGAGACGAATTAGATGCCATTAAATATTTCAGACTTCATAAAAACTCAAAAGATTTTTTTATAGCTCATAGAAATAAAGATAATCCTCATATATTTTATGCATATCCTTTAAGAATGGAAAAAAGTTGTCTTAAATGTCATGGACCTGCTAATAAAATAGAAAAACCACTCTATCAAGAATTAGTAAAACTTTATGGAAACAAAGCTTTTGGATATAAGTTAGGGGAAATAAGAGGAATTATTGCTATTAGAATTCCTTTCGATCAAGTTAAATCTACTATTAAAATAATATTTTTTAAACTTCTTATTGTGATTTTAATAGTTTATAGCATAGGTTTTTATCTCTTTTTAAATATTAATAGCAAAATTATAAACGATATAATGAAATTTAATAATTATTTTTCAAACACTTTTAAAAAAAATATTTATAGGCCCTTTAAAAAAGATGT
>CAZEOW010000065.1:0-5170 GCA_964514005.1 uncultured Nautiliales bacterium | reverse complement strand
TAAGATCTACTAAATGTTCAAGAACTGCATCAAGCTCTTCTGGAGTTAAATTTTCCATATCCAATTCATCAGCATTTTCTAATGTTATTTCGTCAAGATTTATTCTTCCAACTCTTCTTGAATTGTTTTTATTTTGATTTTCAGAATCTGAAGAGAGGCTTTTATTTCCATTTGCAATAGTATCAAGCTTTTCTACAGTAGAATTAATATTAATATCAGGAGAAGAATCATCTCCATTGTCTCTGATATACTCTAATATTCCTTTCATAGCATCCACTGACTCTAAAGTAACATCCATAATTTCAGGAGTAATAGCAACTTCTCCTTTTCTTGCTTTATCAAGAAGAGTTTCCATATGATGAGTTAAATAAGTTAATTTATCAAGATTTAAAAAACTTCCACTTCCTTTTATTGTATGAGCAACACGAAAAATTTTATTTAAAAGTTCCAAATCATCAGGATTACTTTCAAGCTCTACTAAATCCTGATCCATTTCTTCAATCATTTCAAACGCTTCAACCAGGAAGTCTTCTAATAATTCTTGAATATCATCCATTTCTTTATCCTTTATAATTTTTTAAGATAGTCGCAATTTGGGAATAAAACTTATTTGTATCAAATTTAACTAAATATCCTTCGGCTCCAACATCTTTTCCTCTTATATCACTAAAATCATCAGAAATTGAAGAACTAAATATTAAAGGAATTTTATTAAATCTATTATCTTCATTAATTCGTGCTGCCATATGATATCCATCCATTCTTGGCATTTCAACATCACTAAGGATTAATTTAACTTTATCTTTAATTTTATCCTGATATAAAGTATAAAGTTCTTCTAATTTTTGAAGCCCTTCTTCCCCGTTTGTAGCTTCAACTACTTCAAATCCCATTCTTTCAAGTGCGTTTTTTTCTATTCTCCTAGCAGTTATTGAATCATCCACAAGTAAAACTATTCCATTAAATTTTTCAAAATCTTCTAATTCAACTTCATCTAAACTAGCTTCAAAAAAGCCCATTTCTTCTACAATGCTTTCTAAATCTAGAATTAATAAAATCTCTCCATTTTCTATCCTTGTAATTCCTGTAATTTTACTTCTATCAATATTTCCATGACTTGCTCCAAATTGAGCTGGTTCTATATCTGCCCAACTAATTCTTCTTATTCTTTTAGCATCGTGAACAATAAAACCTATTAAGAGATTATTAAATTCTGTAATAATTACTCTCTTTTTTATAGGGGCTTCATTTTTTGGTATATTAATCCTCATCCATTTTGCTAAATCTATAACAGGAACTACAATTCCTCTTAAATCAAAAATTCCTTCTATATAATCTTCACTACCCGGAAGTTCTGTAAGTTCTGGAAGTTTTATAATTTCTCTTACTTTAGCTACATTTATTCCATAAATCCCCTCATAAATATTTCCATTTTTCTCTTTTTTATACAATCTAAAATCAACCAGCTCAAGTTCATTTGAACCTACTTTTAGAGTTTTATCTTCCATACTCTTCCTTTATTAAAAGTCTCTTCCTTCTGTCTAATTGTAATAAAATATATTTTTTATTGCAAACATATGCCGGCATATTTATATAGCTTTGATGGCCTCTTAATATATCTGTATCTTGATGATAATGCCCTTCTATAATTAGATCATACTCAAGATGTTCCATTTTTCTTAGAGCAATCTCTTCAAAATTATGAATTTTTTTACATTTTACCGGCTTTGAAAGAATCTTTTTAAAAAGCCGATTTGTTTTAAAGTTTCCACTAAGAAAATGAATCATCTTACAAATAAAAGGTATTCTAATAAGTTTTGCATAAAGTCTATATTTTTTATCTTGTGGATCTGTTAAATCTCCATGAGTTAAGAGAATTGAATTTCTCTCATTTGCAAATCCATCTGCAAAAATCACTCTTGGAAAGATAGATTTTAAATTAAAATCGTGATTTCCATTCACATAATAAACATGTGTTTTTTCACTGAGAGCATTTATTAATATAATCGCTTCAGCATTATATTCTATTAAATAATCAAAAGGTAAAAGAAGCTGAAAAATATCTCCTAAAAATATTATCTGAGATGGGGGATTGTTAATCCATTTTTTTAAAAGTCTTAAAAAAGAAACATCTCCTCTTTTGTAATGCACATCAGCTATAATTACAGTATTATGTTTTATTGCAAAATCTTTTATATGCATTTTAAATTCCCATTGCTATATTAGGAAGACCTAAATTTTCTTCAAATCCACAAATTAAATTAGCATTTGCTACTGCCTGAGAAGATGCTCCTCTTAATAAATTATCAATTACACTATTAATAAACATCATATCCCCCTTTTTCATCGCAAAAATATCGCAAAAGTGAGTATTTACAACATCTTTAATTTTTACCGGTTTATTAAAAACTCTAATAAACTCTTCATCTTTATAAAACTCTTTTAACACTTCTAAAGGCTCTATATCCTTTTTTAGTTTAGCATATATACTAATTTGCATACCTCTTGTAATAGGTAAAAGCTGAGGAACAAATACTACATTTAATCCTGTTTTTTCTTCTATTTCTATGGAATGTCTATGATTTATCGGGTTATAAGCAAAAAAATTTTCATTATCTGTCACAAAATGAGTAGTAGGGCTTAATTTTTTACCAGCTCCGCTTACCCCACTTTTTGCATCTACAAATACATCTTTTTCAATATACTCTAAAAAAGGATATAAAGCCAAAATAGTAGCTGTTGGATAACATCCGGGATTTGCAACTAAAGAACTCTTTTTAATAAACTCTCTAAAAATTTCAGGAATTCCATATGAAGCAGTCTCTATATTCTTTGCATCTATATGATAAGAGTAAAATTTTTCATAATTATGAAGCTTTAATCTATAATCTGCTGAAAAATCAACTATCTTAATTTTTCCATATAAATCTTTTACATAATTCATTGCAGTTTTATGAGGGACTGCTAAAAAAACTAAATCATGTTTTAAAATTTCATTAATCTCTGTTTTTTTTACTTCTTTTTCAAAAACACCTCTTAAAGCAGGATAAATATCTTCTATTCTCTCTCCTCCTTCACTTCCAAAAAGAGTAGTTATTTCAAAATAAGGATGATTGAGTAAAAGCTTTATTAATTCAAATCCGGTATATCCACTTGCCCCTACTATTGCTACTTTCATTTTTTCTCCTTATTTTCCTGTACTACCAAAACCTTTTTCCCCTCTTTTGGTAATACTTAACTTATCTACTTCAACTATTTTAGCTTGAATTATAGGAGCAACTACAGCTTGAGCTATTCTATCACCTCTTTTTATTTCAAACTCTTTATCTCCTAAATTTATCAGTAAAACTTTTATTTCTCCCCTATAATCACTATCAACAGTCCCGGGAGAATTTAAAACAGTAATGCCTTCTTTAAAAGCAAGTCCACTTCTAGGTCTGATTTGAACTTCATATCCAAACTCAATTTCAAAAGCAAGCCCTGTACTTATAAGTTTTCTTTCATTTGGTTTTAATACAACATCTTCAATTGAGTGCAAATCAAATCCAGCCGCTTCTTCTGTTTGATAAGCTGGAATAATTGCTTTGGGATTTAGTTTTTTTATTTTTAGTACCATTTTTAACTCTTATGTAAAACAGATATCTTCATAACATATTTTATCAATTTCATATACCTTTTCTCCTCCCGGTAAATTTACCTCTACCTCATCTCCTACCTCTTTTCCAATAAGAGCTTTTGCAAGAGGTGAATGATAAGAGATTAATCCCTTTTCTGGATTAGCTTCTGGTGCTCCTACAATTGTATATTTTTCCTCTTCTTCTGTATCTACATCTATTAAATAAACCGTACTTCCAAAAGCAACTCTTTTATGAGCATGTTCACTAGGGTCTACTACAACTGCTCTACTTAAAATATCGCTAAGTTCTGCAATTCTTCTTTCAATATGAGATTGTTTTTCTCTTGCAGCATGATATTCTGCATTTTCTTTCAAATCTCCTAGCTCTCTTGCAGCATCAATCTCTTTTGCAACTTCAGGTCTTGCAACGGTTTTTAAATATTCAAGTTCTTTAGATAGTTTCTCATAACCGTGTTTTGTCATCGGTTCTTTTTGCATTAAAATCCTTTTTAGCTAAATTATAGCACATTTAATTATCTTTTAAAATATTAATTAAATTTAAATTACTTCCAAATTTTAGAATTTCTCTTAATTTTTTAGATTTATTTCTAAATTCATCTATAGAAGAGTTTTTATAATCTTCAATTAATTTATCAATATCAAATGTTTGTAAATACTCTTTATGAAACTCTTTAAGATTTTCTTTTTCAAAAATAATATTTGCAAGTCCAACATAATTTAATCTTACTAACATTTTTGCAATAATATACTCAATCCACCTTGCTTTATACATCAAAACAAAAGGAGTGCCTATAATTGCCGCTTCAAGCGTAGCTGTTCCGCTACAAATATAAGCAAAATCACTTCTTAAAAGTGCCCTTTTAGTATCATACACTATTTCAAAATCACTTACATCTCCATAAATTTCTAGTATTCTATCTTTATAAATATAAGGAACTACTAAAAGTTTATTTACATCTATTTTACTTGCAACTTTTCTAAAAATAGGCATAAGAGAGTTTATTTCACTTATTCTACTACCAGGTAAAAAAGCTATATTTTTATAAATCTTTTTATCTCGATACTCTTTAATCTCATCTAAAAGAGGATTACCTACATATATACCATCTCTCCAAATCTCTCGTTCAAAAGGAAAAATATATGCTTTTTTATCCACATATTTATTTACATCTTTTATTCTTCCCTTTTTCCAAGCCCAAACTTTTGGCAAAATATAGTAAATTATCTCTTTTTTTGGATATTTTTCTTTTATTTTTTTAGCAAGTCTCAAATTAAATGACGGTGCATCTATCAAAAGCACTTTATCAGCGTTTTTTGCTTCTTCGCTTAATTTTTCAATTGTCTCTTTTGCAAGTTTTATTTTTGGTAAAACATCTAAAAAACCCATTACATTAAATTGATTACTATCAATACTACTTCCAAGTTTTTTATCAAATATACCAACAAACTCACACTCTTTACATCCTTTTATAATCTCTTTTAAATGTAAATTAGCACTTGGTTCTATTGCACTAACTAATATCTTCAAACTCA
>CAZEOW010000064.1:0-5253 GCA_964514005.1 uncultured Nautiliales bacterium | reverse complement strand
ATCTACTACAAACACAACTCTTGCACTAAGTCCTCTTAAAGCACCTTCAGCAATTAAAGTTCCATATTGAGTAGAAAATGTTTTTTCTCTATAATCGCTTAAAACTTCAACATTATCAATTCCCTCAGTTGAACAAAATCTTTTTGACGCAAATGGTAAATCCATAGAAACAACGCATACTAAAGCATTTTCAACTTTAGAAACTTCTTCGTTAAATTTTCTCGTTTCAGTTGCACAAACAGGCGTATCAAGGCTTGGTACAGCAATAATTAATTGAGCTTTTCCTTGAGCACCACCAATTGTAATCTCTTCAAGTGCAGTATTTGGTAAAGTAACTTCAGGAGCTTTATCTCCTACATTTACTTGATTTCCATAAAGTGCTACATCATTTCCTTTTAATTTTGTTAATGTTGGCATTTTATCTCCTTTTTTTATTTGGAGTATAACAATATTTAAAGATTTTTAAATGAGATAAAAAAACTCTTTTTTTTGTTTTGTTACAAATTTACACATGCTTTGAATGTCTCTTTTACTTTACCTTTAAAATATAATCTTTCATTTTTTAAAGAAATTTCAAGCTCTTCATTACTTTTAGGATAAACTTTAACACTATCTCCTACAAGCCCTTTTTCTCTTGCATATAAAAAGCTTGCACACATACCTGTCCCACACGCTAAAGTTTCATTTTCTACTCCTCTTTCGTAAGTTCTTACATAAAGCTTTCCATCTTTCACTTCAGCAACATTTACATTTGCATTATGTTCGTACCTTAATCTTCTACTTTCATCAATATTAAATTCATCAATACTTCCAATTTTAACTAAATGAGGAACTCCTGTATCAAATAGTTTCCACTCTCCTATACTTTTAATCTCTTTATGAGGAGTTAAAAGAGTCTCTACAATATCATTTTCAACCTCAGCTTCTATAACACCAGCTAAAGTTAAAAATTTCATTTTTTTTGGAGCTAAATTATGAGTAAAAGCATAATGAGCAGCCGCTCTACTTCCATTTCCACACATTTCAGCTAAACTACCATCAGCATTATAAAATTCCCACTCAAAATCATATTCACTATGAGGTAAAATTACTATCAAACCATCTGCTCCTACCCCGTTAAATCTATCACAAAGTTTTTTTGCAAGTAAAGACCTATCTGCTTTTTTAAACTCATGAAAAATTATAAAATCGTTTCCACTTGCACTATATTTACTAACTATCATTAGAAATCCTTTAATTTTAATCTGTTATAATTATACAAAAAAAGGGATATAATGATTTTAATAGCCGGTCCTTGTGTAATAGAGAGTGAAGAACAAATATTTAAAATTGCTGAAGATTTAAAACCATATTCTACAAAGTATGAGTTTTTCTTTAAAGCAAGTTTTGACAAAGCAAATAGAACAAGCCTAAATAGTTATAGAGGTCCCGGAATTGAAAAAGGACTTGAAATTCTTTCAAAAGTAAAAGAAAAATATAACTATAAACTATTAACCGATATTCACGAAACATACCAAGTAAAACTAGCAGCCCAAGTAGTAGATGTATTACAAATTCCTGCTTTTCTCTGTAGACAAACAGACCTTTTAGTAGAAGCAGCAAAAACTGATAAAGTAGTAAATATAAAAAAAGGTCAATTTATGAATCCAGCAGATATGAAATATTCTGTTTTAAAAGTGCTTCAAACAAGAGGATTTAATAAAGCAGATTATGAAACAAGCAAAAAAGCTAAAGTATGGTTAACTGAAAGAGGTACAACATTTGGATATGGTAATTTAGTAGTAGATATGAGAAGTTTAGTAATTATGAGAGAGTTTGCACCTGTTATATTTGACGCAACTCACAGCGTTCAAATGCCAGGAGGAGCTGGAGGAAAAAGTAGTGGAAAAAGAGAATATGTACCATATTTAAGTAAAGCTGCAGCAGCTGTAGGAGTTGATGGATTTTTCTTTGAAACTCACTATGACCCAGATAATGCATTAAGTGATGGTCCTAATATGATTACTCCAGAAATGCTAGATAAAACTTTAAAATCAATAGATTGTATACAAAATTGCAAAGGAGAATAAATGAATAAAATAGAAGGAAAACTAAGTTTAAATGGAAATGAAAAAATAGCTATTATAGCAAGTAGATTTAATCATTTAATTACAGATAGATTAATAGAAGGTGCTGAAGATGCATTTTTAAGAAATGGTGGGAAAAAAGAGAATTTAGACCTTATATTAGTTCCAGGGGCATTTGAGCTTCCTTTTGCACTAAAAAGAGCTTTAAAAAAAGAAAAATATGATGGAATTGTATGTCTTGGAGCAGTAATTAGAGGAGCTACACCACATTTTGATTATGTTGCAGCAGAAGCAACAAAAGGAATAGCAAATACTACTCTTCAATTTGATATACCTGTAACATTTGGTCTTTTAACAACAGATACAATTGAACAAGCTATAGAAAGAGCTGGAACAAAAGTTGGAAATAAAGGCTTTGAAGCTATGATAGGATTAATTGAAATGATAAATTTATACAAAGAACTTTAATATTTGAGTAAGTGATATTTATTTTAATTCATGAGGCAATAATTTTAGCAGGATTAATATTAATTAAAATCTGGAGGATATAATGGCAACAATAACACACGCAAGAGAAGCTGTAATTCAGACTCTTTATGCACTTGAAATGGGAAATGACAAAGCAATTGAGCAATTTGATGAATTATTAAAAGAGAAAAAAATAAAAAATAAAAAAGCTGAATTTGCGAAACAATTATTAAAAGGGATATTGAAAAAATTAGAAAAAATAGATGAAATTATAAAAGAGCATTTAATAGATTGGAGTTTTGATAGACTTGATAAAATAGATAAACAAATTTTAAGATTGGGAATTTATGAAATATTATATACAGATACTCCTTTTCAAATAGCCATAGATGAAGCAATTAAACTATCTAAAAACTTTTCAGAAGAAAAAGCTAAAAATTTCATTAATGGTATTTTAGATAAAATAGCAAAAGAAAATTTACAATAAGATAATAAGGAGCTTAAATTAAGTGGCTCCGGCGGCAGGACTCGAACCTGCGACCCGACGGTTAACAGCCGTCTGCTCTACCGACTGAGCTACGCCGGAATATTGACTGATATTGTAACAAAAAATAGAAAAAATTACAAGATAAATATAGACTTACTGACTAAATGGAGTAATAAAATTCAAATTTTAAAAAGGTATATTATGTTTAACGGACTTATAAGAGAAATAGCAAAAATAAAAAGTTTTACTAATAATAAATTAAGAGTTATTAGTAAATACACTCCTCAAATAGGGGATAGCATTGCAATAAACGGAGTTTGTTTAACTGCTACTAAAATTTATACAGATGGATTTGAAGTGGAATTGTCCCCCGAAACTCAAAAAATAATTCCACTTGAAAATTATGAAGCAGGGAAATTTGTGCATATCGAACCAGCTTTAAGATTTGGGGATAGGATTGATGGGCATTTAATCCAAGGGCATGTTGATGCAATTGGTGAGATACTTGAGATTAAAAAACATCAAAATTCTTATGATGTAATAATAAAAACAAAGCCCGAAATTATGAAATATATTGCTCCAAAAGGAAGTATTGCAATAGATGGAGTAAGCCTTACGGTTAATGAAGTGTTTAGTGATAGATTCAGACTAACTATTATTCCTCATACGTTTGAAAATACTCTTTTTAAATACTATAAAGTCCATCAAAAAGTAAATATTGAAACAGATATGTTCACAAGATATGTATATCATATGTTTAGTAAAAGAGATAATGATATTAACGAAAAAATAGTTGCGTGGTGGTAAGTTCATCTATTTTTCATTCTTTTTTATTATAATAAAATAAAAAAAGGATAGAAAATGAAAAAACTATTAGGGGTGTTGGGGCTTAGTATATTTTTATTTGCTTCAAATGTAAATTTTAAAATAGACAATACATCTCTTAAAAGAATTACACCAAAAAATAGAGTCTATTCATTTGCATCTGTTGTGCAAAAAGTTATACCAAGTGTTGTAAATATTTCAACTGAAAAGATTGTGAAATCTCAGATTCCAGAGGCATTCAAAAGATTTTTTGACGATCCATTTTTTAAAAGATTTTTTGGACCTCTTCCAGAAACTCCAAAAGAACAAAAAGAGTATGCTTTAGGAAGTGGGGTTATTTTAACTAAAAATGGATATATTGTTACAAATTATCATGTTGTAAGTGGAGCTACTAAGATTATTGTAAAAACTCATGATGGTAAAAAATATACTGCAAAATTAATAGGAAAAGATCCCAAAACAGATTTAGCCGTTATTAAGATTGATGCGAATCATTTAACTCCTATTACAATAGCCAATTCAAGTAAAATAAAAGTAGGTGATATTGTCTTAGCGATTGGTAATCCTTTTGGATTAGGTGAAACTGTTACTCAAGGAATTGTAAGTGGTCTTAATAGAAACTCTTTAGGTATTAACGATTATGAAAACTTTATTCAAACAGATGCTGCAATTAATCCGGGAAATAGTGGAGGAGCGTTAGTAGATTTAAAAGGTAGATTAATAGGTATTAACTCTGCTATTCTTACAAGAAGTGGTGGAAATAATGGGATTGGATTTGCAATTCCAAGTGATATGATGAAGTTTGTTGTAAAATCTTTAATTAAGTATGGGAAAGTAGTAAGAGGATATTTAGGAGTATTAATTAGTAATATAGACCCTAATAAAGCAAAACTTTATGGGGTAAGTAATGGTGTGTTAGTAAATAAGGTAGAGCCTAATTCTGCAGCAAGTAAAGCTGGTATAAAAGTAGGTGATATTATAGTAGCTGTGGATGGAGAGAAAATTAAAAATGCAAGTGAGCTTAGAAATAAAATAGCATTTAAAGGAGCTGGTGCAAAAGTAAAACTTACTGTATATAGAAATGGAGGATACATTACTTTAATAGCTCATTTAAAAGCATTAAAACCTAAAGTAGAAAAAGTAGATAATATTAAACTTTTAAATGGAATTACTCTAAAACAAGAGAGAAATAGAGTGATTATTGAAAAAGTAGAAAATAATACTTATGCAAAAATGATAGGTCTTCAAAAAGGTGATGTAATTGAAAAAGTAAAAACTATCAAAACTGGAAAATGGGTAAAAGTTACAAGTATTGAAGAGTTAAAAAATATATTAAAAGGACTTGATAGAGGAGATGCTTTAATAAAATTAAGAAGAGGAAACACAATTATTATTATGCAACTTTAA
>CAZEOW010000063.1:0-5269 GCA_964514005.1 uncultured Nautiliales bacterium | reverse complement strand
CCAGCTCTTGAATGCCATCTGATTTGTAACATATGTATCCTTTTTTTTATTATAAATATAGCATAAAAATAAGAAACTTAGAAATTAAAAGAATTTTTCTCTTTTTTTTAATTACTTTTTGTAACAAAATTACAAATAATACTGAATAATGTATAAACTAATGAAAAAAAGAGTTAAAAAAATTACATTCTTTACAAAGTATTTATTATGTTCTATATTCTGCATTAATTTTTACATAATCATAACTTAAATCACATCCATAAGCTGTAAATTCTGCATCTGCTATACCTAAGTCTACTTCTATTTTAAAAGAGTCTTTTTTCATTACTTGATGAGCTTTCTCTTCTACTTCTTTAGTAAAAACAATCTCTCCTTTATTATAAACAACTACATCACCAATTTTTATAATCATTTTATTTTCATTACATTCAATTTGACTTGCTCCTATTGTAGAAGCAATTCTACCCCAATTTGGATCTTCTCCAAAAATAGCTGTTTTCATAAGAAGAGAATTAGTTAAAGCTTTTGCAGCTTTTTTTGCTTCATCTTTATTTTTTGCATTCTTTATTTTAAATGCTACTAATTTATTAGCTCCTTCTCCATCTCTTATTATATCAAGAGCAAGTTTTAACATACTCTCTTTTAAAGCTTCTTTAAAAGCTTTTTTATCATAATCTGCTTTTCTTGTAGTCATTAAAAACACACTATCATTTGTAGAAGTATCTCCATCTACACTAATAGCGTTAAAAGTTTCTTCATTTACCTCTTTTAAAATCTCTTTCATCTCTTCATAAGGAATATTAGCATCTGTTACTATAAAACAAAGCATTGTAGCCATTGCTGGATTAATCATTCCAGCTCCCTTAGCCACAGCTCCTATTTTAAACTTTCCAAAATCACCTAAAACTTCAAAAGCAATCTCTTTTTCAAACGAATCTGTAGTCATTATAGCTTTTGCAAAATTATTAGAGTTTCTTGCTTTAAAATCAAATTTATCTATAGCATTTTTTATTTTTTCTTTATCAAGTCTAACTCCTATTACCCCCGTAGAACTCATTAAAGGATTAGTAACATCTATTTTTTTGTTTAAATACTCCATTAATTCTTCAATATCTTTTATACCAGCTTCTCCTGTTAAAGCATTAGCATTTTTAGAATTTGCAAGGATAAAATTTGTTTTTGTAATATTTTTATTAATAACGTATTTTAAAGGAGCTGCTTTAAATTTATTAGTAGTAAAAAGATAAATTATATCCATTTCTTCTTCACTTCTAATAAATCCTACATCAAAACCATCTTTTTTAAATCCGGCATTAACTCCATCTGCATAAATTCCATCTATTGCACAAATTCCATTTTTTATAGGTGTTATTCTAAACATCAATTCTCCTTAAATAAAATCAAGTTCTTTTGGTTTTTCTTTACTTCTTATAAGTTTTCTCATTTTTCTCATATCTTTAGAAGTTCCAACAACTAATAATACATCTCCGGGTTTTAAAATTACATTATCTTTTGGTATAGGAATAAATTTTCCATTTTCCTCTTTTACTCCAATAATAGATACATTTAATAACTCTTTTAAATGTAAATCTTTAATCTTTTTATATATTGTCCAAGATTTTTTACTAACTGTTATCTCTTCCATATCAAGAGGAGTATCAATAGAATATACAAACTCTTCTAAAATATTTTTAACATCAGGATCTACTGCAACAGCTGTCATTCTTTTTGCAATAAGTTTTGTAGGAGATAAAACTTCATTAGCTCCAAGTCTTTTTAATTTCTCTATCTCTTCATCAGTTTTTGCAATAGATAAAACATAATATGGATGCCTTTTTAAATCTTTTTCATATAATCTTACAGAACTTACAAGAGCAATATTATCTGTAATATTTTCAGAAAGAGTAATTATACCTTTTGCACTGCTTAAAAACGCTTTTTTCATTGCAAGCATAGTATGAGGGTCGCCTTTTACATAAAAAGGATATTTATATTTTTTTGCAATCTCTTCAATATCTTTATGCGGAGAGACTACTACAAAAGGGATATGAGCTTTTCTTAGCTCTTTTGTAAGTTCTATTGTATGGTCGTTATGATAACATACAACCATATGATTTTTAAGTCTTGCTATTTTATAAAGCATTCTTCTCTCCTTTAGTAATTCAATAAGGCGACCTTTATTAATAACTTCAACCAATATCCCAACTGCATAAGAAAAAACAGCAAACCCTGCAATAATAAGAAAAATAGTAAATATTCTTCCAGCACTTGAAATAGGAGCTATTTCTCCAAATCCTACAGTAGTAAAAGTAATACCGGTTTGATATAAAGCATCCATTAAAGAGAAATTATCTATCCATATATAACCAAGAGTTCCAAAAAGAGTAATTAATATAGTAAGTATTAAAGGAGTTCTAAAAGGTTTTAATTCACTCCAAATTTCATCAGAGAGAGTAATTTCAGGTTTTGAGAAACTCTCCCAATGAAGAAATTCTGCAATATTTTTTTTTAATTTATCTAAAGAAAATCTTTTCATATATAAAAATCCCGCAAAGGGGAAAAACTAAACAGCAGATTTTTTTAGACTTCTAAGACAGCTTGTGCAAACTTTCCTTTTTACTCCATCTATTCTAACTACTTGAATGTTTGGATTAAATTTATGTCTTGTTTTTCTGTTTGAGTGGCTTACTCTATTTCCAAATTGAGGACCTTTACCACAAATTTCGCATTTTCTTGCCATCTTTTATCCTTTTAGCAATTTTAAGTCTGAAATTATATCAAATTTTTTTGTTTTAATTTTTTAAATTTTTCCTTTTTTAAAGGAATTTTAGTGTAACTCTTCGTTTAATTTTACTTCTCTTCTACTTCTAAATGCAATCATTTTACCATTTGTTGTATTAAATCTGTAATGAACTCCATTTAATCCAGCAAGTTCTAAACCTTTAAAATACTCTTTATATTCTACATTCCAAGAAGGATTCACTTCTTTTATTTTACTAAATTCATCTTCGCTAATATAGATTTTAGTTCCCTCAAGCACTGCAATACCAGCATCAACAATACATCCATCTCCAAGAGGAATACCTGTTACACTATTTGCTCCAAGAAGAGTATTTTTTCCAATTGTAATAGGATTACCATTTGTTCCACTAAGTACACCTAAAATACTAGCTCCTCCACCAATATCAGCTCCTTCTTTTACAACAGCACTTGAGCTTATTCTACCTTCTACCATTACAGGACCTTCAGTTCCTGCATTAAAGTTAATATAGCTTGCTCCCGGCATTACTGTAGTTCCAGCTGCAAGTTGAGCCCCAAATCTAACTTTAGCACTATCTAAGATTCTTGTATTATCATCAGGAATAATATGAGATAAAAATCTTGGGAATTTATCTATATATTCAATTTCAGGATAAGCATCTTTTAATTTAAGTTCAATTTCATTAGCTCTTAAATAATCAAGTTCAATTGGAACATTTCCAACCCAAGCACAATTTGTAAGAATTCCAAATGCTCCATTTAAATTTAAACTTCTAAGTTTTGCTTTTCTTGTAGATAAAGCATAAAGTTTTAAATAAACACTCTCTACACTTTTTGGATTTGTATCTTCAAAAATAAAGCAAATTCTATAATTATCAATATTTTCATCTTCTTCAAAAATCTCTTTTAAAACTTTTAATACTTGAATATTTTTATGTTTATCTCCTACTGCTTCTCCTACTAATTCCTCTCCAAATAAATTAAGAGCATTTTCTATAAACTCTTTTGTAACAATAGCTACAAACTCGTCTTCAAAACTCATTTCCACACCACTTTCAATTAATGCTCTTGTAAAAACAGCTGCACTTCCAAAATTTTCATTCCAATTTATCACAGGATAAGTAGCTTGCAATACTTTATCGTGGTTTAATTGTCCTAAATCTACTCTTGCAATCCCAAAACCTAAAGGCTTTTTATATTCTTTTATATCTTCTACTAATTTTTCAAACATATTTCTCCTTTTTAAGTAATTATATCTTCTCTTGGTTTAGAATAAAAGTATCCTTGAAAACATTCAACTCCCAGCTCTTTAAGTTTATCAAAAATTGACTCATTTTCAACATATCCAGCTATAACTTTCATATTAAATTGTTTTGCAAAATCTACAATAGTTTTTATAATAACTTCATTTCTCTTATCAACAAGAACATTTTTTACTAAATTCCCATCAATTTTTATACCGTCTGCTCCTAATGCAAAAAGATAATCAAAATTAGCAAATCCACTTCCAAAATCGTCTATAAATATCTGAATTCCTATCTCTTTTAATGTTTGAATAAATTCAATACTCTTTTTTGATGCTTTTATATTTTCACTCTCAATAATTTCAAAAGTAATTTTTGAAGGTTCATCAAAATTTTTAACTTTTTCTAAAATAAATTTTCTCATACTTTCATTTTCCATATCCATAGTAGAAAGATTTATGGAAATTCCGTATTTACTTTTTTTTATATTCTCTAAAGCGGAAGTTAAAACAATTTTAGTAATATCAAAATAGAGTTTTGATTTTTTTGCTATATCTAAAAAGTAATAAGGTGTTATAACTTTTCCTTTTTCATCAATTAATCCAATTAATGCTTCATATTTACATATATTTTTATTTTTATCTACAATAGGCTGATAATAAGTAACTATTTTATTATCTTTAATAGCAGATTTTAACTTTTTAATCCATTTAAGATGTTCTTTATAAGCGTTTCTTATATGTTTTACTTCTTTACAAAACACTATATCTTTATTTAAAATTTTAGTAGCATCAAGAGCACTAAGAAGACTTAAAAAGTCTCTTTGATTCCATGCAATTCCTGCTCTAAATTTTAAATAAATTACAAAATCATCAATATAATAAGGCTCTTCTAATTTTTCAATTAATTGTTTAGTAAATTTAAATAGTTCTTCTTTTGAAGAAACTTCACTTTTTAAAATAGCAAATTCATCTATTTTTATATGGAATACTTTATGAGTTTTTAATCGTTGAGCAACTTGTAAAATTATTTCATTTGCAATTTTTTCACCATAAAAATAGTTTAGTTCTTTAAAAGAATCTATATCAAGAAGTATTAAAGGAGCTTTATTTCTTTTTAAAATTTCTAAAAATCTTATTTTATTAGGAAGTCCTGTAAGTTGATTATAATACATAATGTTAAATAAATCTTTTTTATAATTTTTTATAGCTTTTACAATTTCATTAATTCTATCTTTGATAAATTTAGATTCTTTAAAATATACA
>CAZEOW010000062.1:0-5297 GCA_964514005.1 uncultured Nautiliales bacterium | reverse complement strand
GATTAATTTTTTATAGTAATCTTATTATGTTAAATTAGAATAATTAAATTCTTTAAAATAAATAAAAATATATAAAGGAGAATTTATGGACAGATTATATGCACCGTGGAGAAGGGAGTATCATTTAAAAAAACAAAATGATTGTGTATTTTGCGATATTATTAATTCAAAAGAATACGATGAAGAAAATGAAGTTTTTTACAGAGACAATAAATGTATATTTGTAATGAACAGATTTCCATACAATCCCGGACATTTTATGATAATACCTACAACTCATACAGCAAATTATGAAGATTTAAGTGAAGAAGAGGTATGTCATATAGCAAAAATGTCAAAAATAGGGTGTAAAATCTTAAAAGACTTTGGGGCTGATGGAATAAATATAGGTTGGAATTTAGGTTTTGATGCGGGAGCCGGAATTCCCGGACATATACATTTACATTTAGTCCCAAGATTTAAAAGAGATACGAATATGATGAGCACAATATTTAATACAAGAGTTTATAGTGCAGATTTTCATAATATTTATATAAAAATAAAAAATATCTTAAATAAATATATATAGAAAGATTATTATGTTAAATTTTTTTAAAAAATTAAAAACAAAATACATACCACTACTAACAATATACTTTGCATACGGTATAAGCGGAATTAGTTCCATTGCAGAAACCTTTTGGGTAAAAAAAGAATTAAATCTATCAGCAGCAGCATTAGTAAGCTTAGGAGTTTGGCTCTCTTTACCATGGACTATAAAAATGGTATTTGGCCAATTGGTCGATACTATACCTATATTTGGCTCACAAAGAAAAATATATATCTACATCGGAGCAACTCTTATTGCTTTAGGGACTATCTTATTAATAGGATTAGCAGGGAATTATGAATGGATAAAATTTACTACAAAAGAAAATATATATATTATTGCAAGTCTTATTAGTGTAATAGGTTTTGTATTACAAGATGTTGTAGCAGATGCAATGAGTACTGAAATAGTAGATAGGAATCAACCTCAAGAGAAAATAGAAGAAGAACTTGCCTATATTCAGATTTTAGGTAGACTTGCTATTTCATTAGCAGGCGTATTAGTTGCAGGAATTTCAGGATGGCTTTTAAAATATATCTCTTATGAAGATATGTTTAAACTCTCTTTAATTATACCTTTAATTTCAATAATTGGGGTAACCTTTATCAAACTTGAAAAAGTTGAAAAAAGTCCTATAAATTGCAAGATATTGTGTGGGGGATTATTTTTTGCATTATTTGTAGTATTAATGGGATATGCTCAATATCAAACGTGGGATAATTTAATTTTAAAAACTATTTTTAAATATTCTCAAGAGATTGTTTTTATAGTTAGTTTAGGTGTAATTATTTATATGTTAAAAGAAGTTTTAAAAGATATAGACTCTAAAACTAAAAATTTTATTATTAAAACCGCAATAGTAATATTTATTTATAGGGCAATGCCAAGTGTTGGGCCGGGACTTCAATGGTGGGAGATAGATATTTTAGGATTTGATGAAAGTTTTTTTGGAACACTTTCTCAAATGGGGGCTATTTTATCTATTCTTGGAATGTGGCTTTTTAGTGATTTTATTGCAAAAAAACCAGCTTATTATACATTATTATGGCTTAGTATAATTACCACTATACTATTTTTACCTATTATAGCTCTTTATTATGGAATTCCTCAAGCTTTAGGATTTTCTCCAAAAACTGTAGCTATTATTGATACAGCTCTTGAATCACCTTTTGCTCAACTTAGTATGATACCGCTTTTAACACTAATAGCAATTTACGCTCCAGAAGGTAAAAGAGCTACTTGGTTTGCCCTTATGGCAAGTTTAATGAATTTAGCATTAACTGCAGGTAATATATTTACTAAATATTTAAATCAAATATTTGTAGTAAGTAGAGAGGTTGTACAAAATGGTAATATTATCTCTCATCAAGATTATTCCCAGTTAGGAATATTAATGATTATTGTTATAGTTCTTAATATAACGATACCCGTTGTAACAATTTATTACTTAATGATTAGAAAGGCAGTGACTAAATAAATGCTAACTAAATAAAAAAGTTGACAAAACTAAATAAAGTTGATAGAATGACACTAAATAAACTTAAGAAGGAGGATTAATGGCATTTATAATGCTTATTTTAATGAATTTAGCTGTAATGGCTTCTATCTATTTAACTATCTTTTTAATTGAAACTTTTTTCCATATAAGAGTTGATGGAAATACTATTGGAGGACTTTTAATCCTATCTTTAGTAGTAGGATTTAGTGGAAGTTTAATTTCTCTATTTCTTTCAAAATGGCTTGCTAAAATGAGTGCGGGAGTAAGAGTTATTGAAACTCCAACTTCACAAGCAGAAGAGTGGCTAGTAAAAACAGTAGAAAAGTTAGCAAAAAAAGCAGGCATCGGTATGCCAGAGGTTGGGGTATTTGATGGTCCTCCAAATGCTTTTGCCACAGGATGGAATAGAAATAATGCTTTAGTAGCAGTCTCTACAAGCTTATTTGATTTAATGGATACAAAAGAGATTGAAGGGGTGTTAGCTCATGAAATAAGCCATATAAAACATGGAGATATGGTTACTATGACAATAGTTCAAGGAGTTTTAAACTCAATTGTATTTTTTATATCAAGACTTATAGCAAATATATTAGCTCCAAGAGATGAAGAAGGAAATCCAAACACATTTGCATATATGGCAATTAGTTTTGGACTTGAATTAGCATTAAGCATATTTGCAACTATGCTTGCTATGTGGTATAGTAGATATAGAGAATATAAAGCTGATGAGGGAGCAGTAAAGCTTGATGGAGCAGAGGGAATTTATTATGCTCTTGCAAAACTTGGAAATATTCCAAAAGAAGAGGTAGCACTTCCAGCTGAAATGAAAGCGTTTGGAATAGTTGGCTTTTTAGATCTATTTAGTTCTCATCCACCAATTGAAAAGAGACTTGAGCATATAAAAGAAGTAGCAAGAAAAATAGGGTATAATATTTAATTTATCAATTTCACACTTACTCCTTTTTGAAAATATTTTTTAATTTCTTCTACTTTAGTAGTAGTAAGAGAGTTTATTTTCTCTTCATACTCTATTAAAGGAGTTATATCTCCTTTTGCAAAATAATCTCCATATATATTACTTACATTGCTACTACTTTCAAGTTGGGTAATAAAGTCAAATCGAGTTTGATTTTTTATTTTGTTTAGAGCTTTTTTTGTAATTTTTGTATTTAATAAAATATTTTTTATCTCTTTTTCAACTTTATCTACATTTACTCCCGGATTACAGATTGCTAAAGCTAAAAATACTCCAGGGTCTTTAAGCTCCATATTATAAGCATACACTTCACTAACAAGTCCTTTTTGATTAATTAACTTTTCTCTTAAAACACTACTTTTTCCTCCACTTAATATTTCGCTATAAGCACTAAGAGCAAACTGATCTTTATGTTTAAAATCTGGAATATGAAAAGCAATAGCAACTATATCTACTTGTGTTTCTCTTTTTATAATAATTTCTTTATCTCCATCTAATGGTGCTTCTTTTATATGTAAAGATGGAATAGTTTTTTTATTTTTAATTAAAGAAAAATATTTTTCCGCACTTTCAAATACCTCATCTTTATCTATATCTCCTGCTACTAATAAAAATGCATTTTTAGGTTGATAATATATTTTATGAAATTCTTTTATATCTTTTATACTCCAATTTAAAATATCTTCTTTAAATCCTATCGGAGTCCAGTGATAAGGATGATAAACAAATGTATTATTAAATAGTCTAAAATAGAGATATCCAATTGGATTATTATCAACTCTCCAAAGTCTCTCTTCATAAACTACTTTTCTTTCTCTTAAAAATTCATCTTCATTTAAATTCAAATTCATCATTACTTCACTAAAAAGCTCAAAAGTTTTATTTAAATATTCACTTGAAGTTTTTATATAATAGTGCGTATAATCAAAGCCAGTAGAAGCATTATCAACTCCACCTAAAGATTTTACAATCTTATCAAAATCTCCTTCTTTTAAATTTTTAGTAGATTTAAAGTTCATATGCTCTAACATATGAGCAATACCAGTTTTACTTAAAACTTCATTTCTACTTCCAACTTTATAATATATATTGCTTGTAATAACTTTTGAGCCTCTGTTCATAGGAATTGCAATAACTTCTAAGCCATTTTTTAGTTTATGAGTGTAAAATTTATGAAGCATCTATTTCCTTTCAAGTTTTTTAGGAATATCTATTCCTATTGCTTCTTTAATATTAGAAAAGCCATCTTTTTTTAATAGTTCAATTAAGTCTTCATTGATATTTTTTACTACAGAAGGACCTTTATAAATAATAGCTGTATATATCTGAATTAAACTTGCACCAGCTCTTATTCTTTTATAAGCCTCTTTAGCACTATCTATTCCTCCAACACTAATAATTGGAACTTTTTCAAATGCTTCTGAAGCTACGAGTTTTAGTACTTCAAAACTTCTATCTCTAAGAGGTTTTCCAGAAATTCCTCCTTTTTTTATAGGAGTATTTATAAGTCCATAATTAACAGTTGTATTTGTAGCTATTATTCCATCGGCTTTATTTTCTATACTTAGGCGAGTTAAATTTATAATCATTTCATCTTCCATATCAGGAGAGAATTTAATTAAGATAGGTTTATTAGTAATATTTTTTAGTTCTTTAAAAAGAGTAGAAATAAACTCTTCATTTAATAAATCTCTAAGTCCCGGGGTATTAGGAGAAGATATATTAACTACAAAAAAATCAACTATATCTTTTAATTCTTCTACTAAAATTTTGTAATCATCTATTGCTTTATCTTCAGGAGTTGATTTATTTTTTCCAATGTTAGCTCCAATTGGTAAAACAAAAGGATAAATTTTTGAGAGTCTTTTTTTAATAACTTCCACACCTTCATTATTAAATCCATACGCATTTTGAATAGCTTCAAATTCTGGCCATCTCCAAGAGCGAGGTTTAGGATTTCCAGGTTGTGGTTTTGGAGTTATAGCACCTATTTCTCCCCATCCAAATCCCATAACAGGCCAAGCAGGAATCATTGTAGCATTTTTATCAAAACCTGCAGCCACTCCTACCGGATTTTTAAAATCAATTCCCCAAATCTTTTGATGAAGCATTTCATTATTTATAAAATTTTTTTCGATAAGAAAATTAAAAAAAAGAGGGCATCTTCTTACTGTTTTAAGAATTGTTTCTACTATATTATGAGCTGTTTCTGGGTCTATTTTATAAATTAAAGG
>CAZEOW010000061.1:0-5361 GCA_964514005.1 uncultured Nautiliales bacterium | reverse complement strand
TTTTATTTTGATTTGACAAAAGGAAGCGGGGATATCTATATCAATATCGATTATCCTCTTGTTAAAAAATTCAAAGCGCCTTTTGATATAGTACTTGAAAGGAAATTTACAAAATCAAAATTAATAGATGTATATGCTAAAGAGAGAATATTAACTATTGTTGCAAAAAATCAAAACAGGTTTAAAGAAGAGATAATGAAGCTTCGTTTTGAATTTACGGGAAGATATACAAATGCAATTATTTTAGATGAGAATGACATTGTAATAGAATCGTTAAGACATATCAGCGAAAATATTTCTAGTAGAGTCGTAAAGCCGGGTGTGAAATTAACTGAACTTGAGAGTATTGAAATAAAAGAGAAAGTTTTTGAAATTGATGATTTAGAAAAATATACACAAAAGCTTTTTTCTAAAAAATATCAAAACAGACTAAATCAAAAAAAAGAGTCTATTTTAAAAAGACTTCACAAAAAAATAAAAGAGATAGAAAAAAAACTTTCACTTTTAGAAAATGAAGAAGAACTTTTAGAAAAAGCTAGAAAGTATAAAAACTATGCCGATGTAGCAATGGCAAATCTTCATTTGATAAAACCTTTTATGAAAGAACTTAAAACTAAAGATTTTGAAGGAAGTGAGATAACTATACCCATACCTGAGCTTAAAAACATTAATGAAATAGGAAATTATTATTATAAACTTTCAAAAAAAGCTAAAAAAAAGGCTGAAAATCTTCATATCGAAAAAAATTATTTAAACGAACAGCTTAATTTTTTGAAAAACTATGAAAAATTAGTAAAAAATGCTAATAATTTAAGTGAATTAAAAACATACGAACCACCTAAAAAAGATAAAAAAGAAGATGAAAACATTGCAAAATTTTATTTTGATGATTATTTGATTTTAGTAGGCAAAAACGAAAAAGGAAATATAAAACTTTTAAAAAATGCAAATGCAAACGATTTATGGCTGCATATAAAAAATTTACCCGGAAGTCATGTTATAATTAAAAATAATAAACTTTCACTTAACGATGAGGTGATAAAAAAAGCTGCCGAACTTGCTGTAGCATTCAGTGGTAAAGATGAAGGTAAAGTCGATTATACAAAAAGGAAGTTTGTAAAAGTTAAAGATGGTGCAAAAGTTGAATATGGAAAATACAGCACCGTAAAGGTAAAAATATGAGCTTGATAGGAAATATAACTTGGATTAATCAAAATACTCAAATCTCTTCTATTGTAATGGCAGAAAATGTTGCAAGAGATGTTGTAAGTAAAGAAGTTCAAAAAGTATTAGAAGAAGAAAAAGAGTTAAAAGTAAAAAAAGTAACTCCTGTGGAAGAGTCTGAAAAAACTTTAACAGAAGATGATAAAAAACATCATTTAAATTTAAAGGCTTAAAATGAAACAAAGAGTAATTACTGCAGTTGCTATATTAGCTGTTATTTTAGTTATTGCTTTAATTAATAATATCTATCTAACAGGACTTTTTATTTCAATAATAAATATATTAGCAATGTATGAAGCAAAAAAATTATTTAAAGTAGAGGATAATGTATTTTATTTCCTTTCGGTTTTAGCAGTTTTATCTATTTTTACTAATCCAATTTTTATTGCAGTTGTTGGAGTATTAGGAGTTAGTGGATATGTAGCTTATTATCAAAAAGACTTAAAAGAGATTTCTATTAGCTTATATCCTTTTTTACCAATTTTAATTATATTTTCTTTATATTTAAAGCTTGGAATGGAAATTTTAGGTTGGCTTATTGTTATAGTAGCTCTTACAGACTCTTTTGCTTATATTGTAGGTAAAAATTTTGGTAGAAAATTTTTTAATAAAGGTTTTTCTCCTACATCTCCTAATAAATCTATAGAAGGTGTTCTTGGAGGTGTTTTTGTAGGGAGCATAATAGGAAGTATTGTAGGACTTTATTTTTATAATTTTTTTGAAAGTTTTATTATAGCTTTGAGTGTAAGTATTGTTAGTGTTTTTGGAGATTTATTTGAGAGTTTATTAAAAAGAAGAGCGGGTGTAAAGGATAGTGGAAATATTCTACCAGGTCATGGTGGAATTTTAGATAGAATAGATGCGTATCTTTTTGCAGCTCCTTTAATGTGGGCATTTGTATTTTCATTAGGAAATTAGATGATACTACTTGGCTCAACTGGAAGTATTGGGGTAAATACTCTTGAAATTGCAAGACGTTTTAATATTAAAATAGAAGCTTTAGCAGCGGGTGAAAATTTTGAGCTTTTAAATAAACAAATTAGTAAATTTAATCCTAAATATGTAGTGGTAAAAAATGAAAAAATCGCTAAAAAGGTTAAATTTGATAATGTAAAATGGGGTGAAGAAGCTATTCTTGAAGTTATTGAAAAATCAAATTCTTCTTTGGTTGTGAATGCTCTTGTAGGAGAAGCGGGATTAAAACCTACTCTTAAAGCTCAAGAGTGTAATAAAAAAATAGCCCTTGCTAATAAAGAATCTCTCGTAATTGCTGGAAAATTTATAGATACTTCAAAAATCACTCCAATTGATAGCGAACATTTCGGATTATGGTATTTACTTAATGATAAGAAAAATTTTAAAAAGTTATATATAACGGCAAGCGGTGGAGCTCTTAGGGATTGGCCTATAGAAAAAATAGAGAATGCTAAAATTGAAGATGTCCTAAATCATCCTAATTGGTCTATGGGAAAAAAAATTACAATAGATTCAGCTACGATGGTTAATAAGCTTTTTGAACTTCTTGAAGCAAAATGGCTTTTTAACACTACTGAAATAGATGCTTTTATAGAAACAAAATCAATCATTCATGCTCTTGTTGAATGGGTTGATGGCTCAACAACTGCACATATTAGCAAAACGGATATGAAACTTCCTATTGCATTTGCCTTGTTAGAAAATATAGATGAAGAAGTTTTAACTCCTGTAAATCTTTTAGAAATAGGGAGCTTGGAATTTAGAAAAATAGATATCACAAAATATCCCGTTTGGGAGATAAAAGAATTGCTTTTGCAAAAAAGTGATTTAGGTGTGGTTGTAAATACTGCAAATGAATTTGCAATTAAGATGTTTTTAAATGGAAAAATTTCATTTTTAGATATTAGCAGGATTATTTTAGAAGCTGTAAAGAAATTTGAGAGTGTGAAACTAAACTCTATTGAAGAGATTTTTAAAATAAAAAATGAAGTAAGAAAGTGGTGTTTTTTATTTAACAATAATTAAATTTCTTTTTTCTTTTGCTATATAAAGCCTTTTATCGGCTAATTTAATCATTTCTACCAATGTATCACCTTCATCTGCTATACCTGCAGAAAATGTATAATTTACTACTCCACAACATACTTTTAAGGTTTTTTTAATTTTATATACAACAACCATAGCTTCATACTTTGTAGTATTTGGCATAAAGATTAAAAACTCTTCCCCTCCATATCTAATAATAATATCACTTTTTCTTACAACAGATTTTATAGTGTTTGCAAAATTTTTTAATACTTCATCTCCTGTTTGATGACCATAAGTATCATTTACCTTTTTAAAAAAATCTATATCTAACATTGCTACAGACTTTTGAGAATAGTATTTAAAAAGCTTTTCAAGCTCATTTTCCAAATAGAATCTGTTATAAACTTTTGTTAAAGGTTCTATAATAATCTGATTTTCTATTTTTCTTAAATGCTCATACATCTCCATCATATTATGGATTCTAATTAATAACTCTTCTTTTCTAAAATTTTTGTTTATAAAATCATTTGCTCCAAGCTTTAAACTTCTAATAAGTTTTTCTTTTTCTTTACCAGACATTATTAAAATAGGAAGCTCATTTATAGAATATTTTTCTCTAATAGCAATAACTAACTTTTCTCCATCCATAATTGGCATTTCTAAATCGGTTACCACTAAATCAATTTTATAAGCTTTTAGAATTTCTAACGCTTCATGTCCATTATTTGCTTCAATAACATTAAAGTTAACCATTTCTAAAAACTTTCTTCCCACTTTTCTAAATACTACAGAATCATCTACTAATAATATTTGTAAATTTCTATTTTTATATATTCTATTTACAAGTCTTATTAAATAATCTTTCATTTTATATTCATCTTTAAAAAGACAATCGATAACTTTTTCACTATATTTAAATTTTATAAATTCCTTTTCATAAGCAGTAATTACTAAAACTTTTTTATCTTTATCTACTAAATATTTTATATGTTCACCATTTTCTGCATCTAGCAATAAAAAGTCGCACAAAAAAAGTTCATATTCATTTATATTTTTTTCTTTTAATTCTTTAAAAGAAGAGATTATCGAAGTTTCAACAAAAATTAAATGTTTTTCAAGATAAGCTTTAACTAATTTAGCAAAAGAGAAACTATCATCTATTATTAAAATCTTCAATACAACCCTTTAATTTTTTACTATAAATTAAAATAAACGCCTTTTTATTAAAAATTACAATTATTTTACACTATTTTTTCGGTTTTATCTCCTTCAATTATAACATAAAAAGAAGAAAAAAAGAAAATCAGCAAGAGAAAGTAGTAATAAATTCATATGGATGTGGTCTTCCTTCAATTGGAATAATTTCAGTTTCATATTTATAATCAATATATGTTTTTAAGAATTCATCTGTAAATACTCTACTTCCATCTTTAAGTGTAACTTTTAAGAAGCTGTCTTCTTTTTCAAGCTCATCTTCTACTGCATAAACAGCTTCTCTTAAAGTTGCTGGAAGAGTTCTAATTCCTCTTTCTTTAATTTCATCTAAACTTAACTCAAATAAATCTTCATTTAATGGTTCTCTTACTGCTTCATAAATTTCAGCATTATTTTTAATACCCCATAAACCTGCAAGAAGCATTACACTAAATGCTAAATATGGGTTAGCTGAACTATCAGGAAATCTAAATTCAGTTCTTACTGATTTTTCACCTGCTCCCCAAGGAATTCTACAGCTTGCACTTCTGTTTCTTGCTGAATAAGCTAAAATATTTGGTGCTTCAAATCCAGGCTGAAGTCTTTTATATGAGTTCATACTTGCATTTGTAAATGCTGCAATTGCATTTGCATTTTCAAATACACCTGCAATATATTGAAGTGCCACTTTACTAAGTCCTGCATATCCATCTTTATCGTAAAACATATTTCTACCATCTTTCCAAATTGATTGATGAGTATGCATTCCGTTTCCGTTATCACCATATAAAGGTTTTGGCATAAATGTAGCAGTTTTTCCATTTAAATGAGCTACCATTTTTACAACATATTTAAGCTTTTGAACATTATCCGCTGCTTCTACCAAAGTTCCAAATCTAACTCCAATCTCACCTTGTCCTTGAGCAACTTCATGATGAA
>CAZEOW010000060.1:0-5407 GCA_964514005.1 uncultured Nautiliales bacterium | reverse complement strand
TTACTATATGAATATTTGCTTTTTTTATATCTTCAAGGTTATTTGTAAATTCAAGTCCTCTTTTTATTGCTTCTTTTAATTCATTTTCCTCTACTTCTAATGTCCTATCATACCCTCTTTTTAACTCTTCTATCCTTTTAGAAGATATATCAAAGCCTATTACTTTATACTTTTTACTAAAAGCTACCGCAAGAGGCAATCCCACATATCCTAGGCCTATAATGCTTATTGTTTTCATATTTACTCCTAATTCAAACTCTTATATATAATCTCACTTATATGTTTAAATTCTACTTCTATTTTCTCTTTTTGAGCAATTGCTTTTAAATGCATTAAACAACTCATATCTACTCCTGTAATTGTTGGAATGAAATTATATTTCCAATTGCTGAGCAAATCTTGTAATTTCTCAAGTCCTATTATATAACTTAATTCGCCTTCTTTTATACTAAATACTCCTCCAAATCCACAACATTCATCTTTATTTGCTTCAATTATTTCACATCCTAAAAGTTCTTTTATTTTATTTTTGTAAGGTTTATTTATTTCACTTGCAGTTGCAATATTTAAATGTCTTATAGAATGACATGAGTTGTGAAGAATAATAGGTTTATGATTTTTAGCTATATTTTTTAGTTGTAAAATATCATATAAAAATTCTACTAATTCAAATGTATTATTAGAAATAGAGAGTTTTTGGGATTTTATTGTAGATACACAACTACTACTCGGTGAGATTATATAATCAAATTCTTTAAAAATTTCTTCGTATTGATGAGGAAGTGTTGTATTTATACCTGAGTTGATAAAAGGTTGGCCACAACATGTTTGATTTTTTGGAACTTTTACATTTAGATTTAATTTTCTAAGCAAAAGAAGAGTGTTTTTTGCAACTTCAGGAAAAAGTTCATTTATATAGCACGGAACGTGTAATCCTATTTTCATTTTTATCCTTAAAAGGAGGAGATTAATCCATATCGTTTGGATCAAGTGGTGGGCGGTTGTCTTTTGGAGTTACAACCCAGAAGTGTCTTACTTCACTTCTGAAGTTATCTAATATACATTTAGCTTTTTGGCTTCCTGTTGCGTTGTAATATTCAATAAGTCTTTTTTTCAGATAAAGTTTTGGTTTTTCGTTTTCGTCTATATCAATTCTTCTTATTTCTATAAGTTCAGGGTTTATTTTATCTACAAATGTATGGTCTTTATCGTATACAAATGCAACTCCTCCTGTCATACCTGCTCCAAAATTGATACCTGTTTTTCCTAAGATGATTACTTCTCCTCCGGTCATATATTCGCAAGGATGATCTCCAGTCCCTTCTACTACTGCAATAGCACCAGAGTTTCTTACAGCAAATCTCTCTCCCACTTCTCCTGCTACAAATAGTTTTCCGCCTGTAGCACCGTAAAGACAAGTATTTCCTGCTGCAGCTCCTTTTTTATTAGGAGTTATAATAATTTTTCCACCAGCCATTCCTTTACCTACATAGTCGTTTGCTACACCCTTTAATTTAATTGTCATACCTTTGCTTAAAAATACTCCAAAACTTTGTCCTGCAATTCCTTTAAGTTTATATACAATACTATCTTCTGGTAATCCTTTATCTCCATAATATTTAGCAATTACTCCACTTGTTAGAGCTCCAAAGCTTCTGTTGAGATTTGTAATTTTTGCTTTTACGACAGATTTGTGATTTGGATTTTTAATAGTTTCCATTACTTCTTTTAAGAGTGATTTTTCAAATTCGTTATTATCAAATGGAATATTTTCTTTTTGTTTTGTATTAACTCCTTGAGTCTGTTTAAATATTGCAGAAAAGTCAAATTTTTTAGCAAGGTCTATATTTTTTGTTGTAATTAAGTCATTTCTTCCAATAATTTCATCTAAAGATTTATATCCTAACTTAGCAAGCCATTCTCTTACATCTTCAGCAAGTAACTTCATATAATTCACAACTTTTTCTACACTACCATTAAATTTTGCTCTATATTCTTCATCTTGTGTAGTAATACCTACAGGACATTTGTTTGTTTGACAGCTTCTACAGAATATACATTTTACAGCCATTAAAAGCGAAGTACCAAATGCATAATATTCAGCTCCAAGTAAAGCAGCAAAAATTACATCTCTTCCAATTTTTAAAGCCCCATCAGTCTCAAGTGCTACAAATTCTCTTAAATGGTTTTCTTTTAACGCATTGTGAGCTTCTATTAATCCTATCTCCCAAGGATTTCCTGCATGTTGAATTGATGTAATTGCTGCAGCTCCTGTTCCTCCTTCGCTTCCGCTAATAACAATTTGATCAGCATAAGCTTTTGCTACTCCAGCTGCAATTGTTCCAACTCCAGCAGTAGATACAAGTTTTACACTGATTGTAGCATTTGGATTTATTTGTTTTAGGTCAAATATTAATTGAGCTAAATCTTCAATTGAATAGATATCATGATGAGGAGGAGGTGAAATTAGAGTTTTTCCAGGTGTTGTGTGTCTTAGTTTTGCAATATATGTTGTTACTTTAAATCCCGGTAATTGTCCTCCTTCTCCCGGTTTTGCACCTTGAGCTACTTTTATTTGAATCTCTTCAGCATTTACTAAATACTCAGGTGTTACTCCAAATCTACCAGATGCAACTTGGCGGATTTTACTTTGTTTTATAGTTTTATTTCTAACAGGATCTTCTCCACCTTCTCCAGAGTTACTTTTTGCTCCAAGTCTATTCATAGCTTCAGCAATAATTTCGTGGGCTTCTTTACTTAAAGCACCAATACTCATTGCTGCACCAACAAATCTTTTTAAAATATTTTCAGCAGGTTCTACTTCTTCTATTGAAATAGGCTCTTTATCTGATTTTATATCAAGTAAATCTCTAATATAAGTTACTCTTCTATTTTCTACTAATTCTTTAAAATAGTTATAGTCTTCTTTTGCACCAGAATTTATCATTTTTGCAAATGCTTTTGTTACTTGTGGAGTAATTTCGTGATTTTCTTCACCTTTTCTGTATTTATATACTCCACCATTTATTAATTTATCTTCTTCAAAGGCTTTTTGATGTTTTTGGTTTATTTTTTCTTCTATATCTTTATAAGTTAGTCCAGGCAGTAATACTTTACTTCCTATAAAACACTCATTTGCTATTTCTTCGCTTAATCCTATAATATCCATTAAAGCAGAGTTTCTATAACTTGCAATTGTTGAAATTCCCATTTTAGACATAATTTTTAAAAGACCTTTATTTAAAGCAGAATGAGTATTAAATAAAGCATCATCTCTTTGAATGCCTTCACTTTCGCAAATATCGCAAACAGTTTTGAATAGTAAATAAGGATATATTGCACTTGCTCCATAAGCAATTAATACTGCAGCATCGTGAGGATTAATAACTTCACTTGTAATTGCTACTATACTTGTTAGGTGTCTTAGTTTATTATCAAGTAATTTTTTATGAAGTCTTCCTACAATTAAAGCCATAGGAATAGTTTTTTTATCTTTATCTATATTTCTATCATCAAGGAATATTATTCTTACTCCATTTTTAACATCTTCTACTATTTCGTCTGTTATTTTTTCTAATGATTCTTTTAAGTTGTCAGTATAAGTAGTTGAGTATGTTTTATTTTTGTAATCTTTTTCAAATCTTGGAGAGTCTTCATCTCCAAAGCTTTTTAAAACTTCAAGTTTAGTTTGTGTAAGAATTGGAGTAGTTGTTTTAATTCTTTTTGCATGTTCTGGAGCTTCATCTAAAATATTATGAACTTCTCCAAATCCTGTATTAAGACTCATTACAACTTTTTCTCTTAATGGGTCAATTGGAGGATTTGTTACTTGAGCAAATTTTTGTCTAAAGAAATCATTAAAACTTCTAAATGGATAATCACTAAAACATGCAAGAGGAGTATCATCTCCCATACTACCTGTTGGCTCTTTTCCTTCAAGCATCATAGGCTTAATCATTGTATTTATTACTTCTTTAGTAATACCTGCATATCTTTGTTTATAGATTAAATCTTCTACTTCAATTTTTTCGTCTATTGCGTAAGGGTTATCTATATATTCTTGCAAATATATCATATGTTCATTTAGCCATTTTGTATAAGGATTGCTTGATTTTAAATACTCATCAATATCTTTATTTTTAAGAACAACTCCAAATTTTGTATCTATTCCTATCATTTGTCCAGATTGAAGTTTGCCTCTTGCAATAATTTCTTCACTATCTGCTATATCAAGCACACCATATTCACTTGCTATTAAGATATTGTTGTCTTTTGTAATAATATATTTTGCAGGTCTAAGCCCATTTCTATCAAGAACTACTGCTATATATCTTCCATCTGTTACACTTACTGCTGCTGGACCATCCCATGCTTCAAAACGAGTGGAAAAGTATTCATAAAATGCTTTTAATTCACTATCCATATAAGGAGCATTTTGCCATGGCATAGGAATAAGGGCTCTGATAGTTTTAAAAAAGTCCATTCCATTCATTATTAAAAACTCTATCATTCTATCAAGTGAGCTTGAATCACTCTCATCAAATCTTACTATTGGTAAGATTCTTTCTAACTCTTCTTGTGAAAATACTTTAGATTTTATAGATTCTGATTTAATTAAAGCATTGATTCTATTAGCTTGAACTGAATTTATTTCTCCATTATGAGCTATAAATCTAAATGGTTGAGCTAGTCTCCATTCTGGAAGTGTATTTGTTGAAAATCTTTGATGAAATAGAGCAAATGATACTTTAAAATCACTATTAGCCAAATCAGGATAAAACTCTTTTATGTGATTTGGCATTAATAAGCCTTTGTAGGCTATTTTTTTACTTGAGAATGTAGGAATATAAAAATCTTTATCTTCTATTGCTTTTTCAATTTCTTTTCTTGTTAGATATAAAAGTTCTTCAAATCTTTTTCTTGCAATAATTGAATTTGGAACTATAAAAAGATGATAAATTTTTGGAAGAGTTTTTAGAGCAAGTTCTCCTAAAGCTTCTTTATTAATAGGCACTTCTCTATATAAAATAATTTTTAAATCATTTTTGTTTACATACTCTTCTATAATTTTTTTGTGTTCTTCATTTTTTAAAAATACTACACCAATACCAAACTCTTCAGGTAAGTCTACATTGTGTTCACTTGCAACTTTTCTAAAAAATTCTTTTGGCATTGAAAATAAAAGTCCACTACCATCTCCACTTTTTCCATCTGCTGCAATTGCACCTCTGTGCATCATTCTCTCAAGTGCAGTTAAAGCATCTTCTACCATTTTATGAGTTGCTTTACCTTTTATATTTGCAATTACTCCAAATCCGCAATTGTCTTTAAATTCTAATCCTGACATGTACTTCCTTTAAAGATTATTCCCCTAATTTATCTCAAATTATAACATATTCTTAAAAGG
>CAZEOW010000059.1:0-5508 GCA_964514005.1 uncultured Nautiliales bacterium | reverse complement strand
TTACAAAAACTCAGGAAAAAGAGTTAGAAAATCTTTTAACTTATATGTATTTAAAGAATTTACCTTTACCTCAATTCATAAAAATGAATAAAAGTGAAACAAAAATATTTCTAAATAACTTAAAAAAGAGATTATAAATTAGTGTTAAAAATTCAAAGAAGAAACAAAAAAATTAAATAACTAAAAAGAGTGTTATTTTTCAAATTTTGAATGTAAAAATGCAATAACTAAGAGTACTAATCCTAATGTTCCTGTCAATTCTTCTCCTATATGCATAAAGATTTTTAAAAGCATAATAATAGCTAAAACTCCTATAGCATAATGAGCACCATGTTCTAAATATTTATACTCATTTAAAACACCTTTTTCAACCATCCAGATAGTTAGACTTCTTACAAACATAGCTCCTATTCCAAGACCTATCATTATAAGAATTAAATTTCCTGTAATAGCAAAAGCTCCAATAACTCCATCAAAACTAAAACTTGCATCTAAAACTTCTAAATACAAAAGCCCTACTAATCCATTTTTTACTTCATTACTACTAAACAGGCTATTAATTCCATTTAATAAAGAGTAACTCAATATTCCTAAAAAATAAGCAATTGCAATTTTATAATCCATTGCGTCATATACAACAATAATACCTATAATCATAGCTATAATTAAAGATATATTATTTACTTTTGCAAACTTCTCAGCTGTTTTTTCAATAGGTCTTAACCATCTAATCTCTTTATCTTCAAATAAAAAATCACTAAAAACCATCCATAAAAATGCTCCACCAAATGCATAAATAAGTTTTTCTATATTCACTAAAATTTTATGATATTCTTGGGGATTAAAAAAGGCTAATTTAGTAGTTTCAATAATATTTATGTTAGCAGCAGTAGAAACTATTAGTATTGGAAATAAAAATCTCATTCCAAAAACAGCAATAATCATTCCCCATGTTAAAAATCTTTTCTGCCAAATTTTATCCATATTTTTTAAGATTTTTGCATTTACTACAGCATTGTCAAAAGATAAAGAAATTTCTAAAATTGCTAAAATTAAAACTAAATATACTGCACTAAATCCGCCAATATAAAAAGCCCCAATAACTCCTAATAAAGCAAGCAAAAAAGAGGCGTAAAAATATTTCATTTTTTTCCTTAAATTTTAAATAGACTTTCAAGTTTTGATGTATCTTTAGTTTTTTGAGTATCTTTTAATTCTATTTTGTATTTAGTTAGCATACTTGCTAAAGTAATATTAATTCCATTTTTTCCAATTGCTTTAGCTTTTTGATCTGGGTCTACTTCTACAATAGCTAAAGCTTTATCTTCATCTATTTTTACATTTTTTACAATTGCAGGAGATAATGCTCTTGCTATAAAAATTTCAGGTTTGTAAGAGTATTCAATTACATCTATATTTTCTCCATGTAATTCATTTGAAACAGAATTGATTCTAATACCATTTTTTCCTATCACTGTTCCTATAGGCTCAACTCTAGAATTTAAAGAGCTTACAGCCACTTTACTTCTAACTCCAGGAATTCTTGCACTTGTATGAATTTTTATAATTCCATCTTTTACTTCAGGAACAGCAACTTCTATAAGTTTTTCTAAAAATCTTGGATTTGTTCTACTAAGTTCAATGGTAATTCCTTTTTTGTTATCAAAATGCACATATTTAAGCAATGCTTTTAAAACATCTCCAACTTCAAACTTTTCTCCTTTTATCCTATTTCTCATAGGTAAGACGCCTTTTACACCATCAATTTCTACCCATGTATTTTCTTCACTATCTACTTTTACAACTTCTCCGCTAACAATTGTATTGAGTTTGGAAATAAGTTTTCTGTATATTTCATTTTCTAAAAGCTTGGTAATTTCTCTTTCGAATTCATTATGAAGTGCCATAGCACCGCTTCTTCCAAGTTTACTTAAATCAAGTTCTACTTTCAATTTATCTCCAATTTGAGCATCAGAATCTATCTCTCTTGCTTCATCTAAAAATAGATATTTTTCTTCATTCTCTAAAGCTCTATTATCATTTAAGACTTCAAAAACTTGATAAATTTTTAAATCTCCATTTTCAAGTTCAATTTCTACATTAATATCACCTAAAATTCTTTTTGCAGCTTTTATAATTGACCTTTCAAAAGCTTTTTTTACTTCTTCAAAGTCAAGCCCCTTTTCATTTGCTACTAAAGATAATAAATTAATTACTTTTTCCACGATTAATTCCTTTTGATTTTTTTTAAGAAAGACTTGCAGTCTAAGAGAATTTAGTCTAAAACATTTTAGACTTTTTTAGTTATAATTTTACTAAAAAACTAAAAGGATTCAAATGGTTTTAAAACTTGTAAATGCAAACAATGAAGTAATTGAAAAAACTTATGAAGATTTTATAAAAGATGTTCACCATAATTCTTTTTTTTACTTTTCAAAAGAGACATCTTATAAAGACTTAAAAGATTTAGTTGATAAACTTCAAGAGTTAGGTTATAGAGTAATGTTAAAGGAAGTAAAATTTGCCTTAGATGAAGGTGCTTATATGTATGAATTGCACATTATCGAATAAAGGAATATTTTGAAAAAGTTATACATTGAAACATTCGGGTGTCAAATGAACGTAAAAGACTCCGAACACATTATCGGAGAACTGTCCGATTCTTTCATTACAACCCAAAACCCAAAAGAAGCTGATTTAATTATAATAAATACCTGCTCAGTTAGAGAAAAACCGGTTCAAAAACTCTTTTCAGAACTTGGTGCGTTAAGAAAAATAAATCCTTCTGCGAAATTCGGAGTTTGCGGATGCACTGCAAGCCATATGGGAAAAGAAATTATTAAAAAAGCGCCGTTTGTGAGTTTTGTATTAGGAGCAAGAAATGTTAGCCAAATTAAAGAAGTTATAAATAAAGAAAAAGCGGTAATAACCGATATCGATTATGATGATACTACATATGTTTTCAAAAATATAAGAAAAAACCCTTATAAAGATTTCGTAAATATTATGGTAGGATGTGATAAAAAGTGCAGTTTTTGTATTGTTCCTAAAACAAGAGGAAAAGAACTCTCAATTCCTATGGATTTAATCTTAAAACAGGTTGAGAATCTTGCAAATGATGGAGTAAAAGAGATAACACTTCTTGGGCAAAACGTAAATAATTACGGAAAAAGATTCAGTTTGCCTCATCCGAAAGTCGATTTTACAGACCTTTTAAGAGAAGTTAGTAAAATTGAAGGAATTGAAAGAATCAGATTTACTTCACCTCATCCTTTACATGCTGATGATAAATTTTTAGACGAATTTGCTAACAATCCGAAAATTTGCAAGCATATCCATTTTCCTCTTCAAAGCGGTAGCACAAAAGTTTTAAAAGATATGAGAAGAGGATATTCAAAGGAATGGTTTTTAAATAGAACTAAAATTATAAGACAAATTCCAGATGTTGCTATTTCAACGGATATTATCGTAGGATTTCCGGCTGAAAGTGAAGAAGATTTCAAACAAACGCTTGAAGTTGTCGAAAAAGTAAGATTTGAGCAGATTTTTAGTTTTATCTATTCTCCAAGACCTTTAACAGAAGCTGCAACATTTGAAAATCAAGTTAAAAAAGAGATTGCAAAAAAAAGACTTTATAAACTTCAGGAATTACACTCACAAATACTTGACGAAATAGCAAAAAACCAAATAGGAAAAGTGTATAAAGTATTGGTTGAAGAAGAAGGAATGGGTAAGAGTGACAACTTTTTTACAGTAAAACTTGACAAAAACCCTACTCTTCTTGGTAAAATAGTCGATGTAAAAATAGAAGAGGCAAATAAACATACCCTATTTGGAGAAGTGCTATAAAAAAGATACTATTTATAGTATTTATAATATTGGTAGGAGTTATTTTATTATCTCCTACTTATAAATTATCTTTAGAAGCAAAATATTATTTTGAAAAAGAAGATTTTAAAAGAGCATATGAACTTGCAAAAGAAGCATATATTTTAAATCCATACAACAAAATGGCATTTAGTATTTTAACTCAATCTAAAATTGCTACAACTTATCAAAATTTTAATACCGATTTTAATAACTATTTTGATAAAATAAAAAAAATTTCAAAACAAAAAAATATTTCCGATAAAGACAAAAAAAGAGTAAAAATAATGCTTGAAATTTTAATAGATGAATATAAAAATTTAAAACCATCTATTTTATTACCTAAGTCTCTAAAAGAAAAAAGTGAAAAAAACTATAAAAAGGTAAAAGAGCTATATGAAAGAGTTTTTAAAAAGTGAAATAAATAAATTCCTAAAATTTATAGAAAAAACAAAATCAAAAGAAACGTTAAGAACATATAAAAGTACGCTAAACGAGGCAATTAGCTTTATAGAAATAGAAGATAATAGAATAGATATTACTCCTTATAGAATATATATTTCTAATTTAAGTAAAAAAACTATAGCTAAAAAGGTATCTGTATTAAGAAGTTTTTTTGAATTTTTAGAAAGTGAAGGATATAAGTATAAAATTATAGGAGATGAACATATTAAAGTTCCAAAAACTCTTCCAAAACCTGTATCAATAGAAAATATAAAAAAAGTTTTAAAAACTGCAACTTTTGAAGAATATGTAGCCATTATGGTTATTTTTTCATTAGGACTTAGAATAAGTGAAGCAGTAAATATTAAGTTATCAGATATAAAGGGAGAGTGGATAGAAATTACTGGAAAAGGGCATAAAACAAGAATTCTTCCTCTTCATCCTAAATTAAAAGAAATAATTGATAAATATTTACAACTATATCCTAAAAAAACTTATCTTTTCGAAGAAAATGAAAAACCAATATCTACATTTAAATTAAGAAGAATTATAAAAAAAGCTTTTAAAAAACATAACATAGAAATTACTCCTCATCAGTTAAGGCACTCTTTTGCAACATATATGCTTCAAAAGGGAGCAAGAATAAATGATGTAAGTGAACTATTAGGGCATGAGTTTATTTCAACAACTCAAATATATACAAAATTAAATAATCAACTAAAATTTCAAAATTATATTAAGGCTCATCCATTATGTTCATCGAAAGATTTATAAAAAAAGTGTTTATATCATTTATTCCTAAAAAAGAAGGGGAGTTTTTAGTTTTAAAAGAGACAATAAAGAATAATACTGTTATAGAAAAAGAAAATAAAGATTTAACCTTGAAAGAGTTAAATAAATTTATAAAAGATAATGCACTACAAACTCCTCAAACATACTCTTCAACACTTTTACTAACAATTAATCAAGGAATTATGCCTACTTGTAATAGACAAAAATTTAAAGAAGAAGGGATTAACATAGATAATTTAAAAATTATATGTATTAATAACAAATACTCTTTTTACACATCTTTATACGAAATTAACTATTTGCAAAAAGAGTTTATTGTAGATTTTATTTATTCAGTATTTGGAATTATAGATTCATTTGCCAAACAGAGAAATAACACATTATATATTTTAGTATTATCTAATC
>CAZEOW010000058.1:0-5550 GCA_964514005.1 uncultured Nautiliales bacterium | reverse complement strand
GATAAAAATTAAGTAGTCACTTAACAGACTACTTAATTTAATTGACTATTTGTATCTATAAGTTATTCTTCCTTTATCTAAACTATAAGGATTAAGTTCAACTTTTACTTTATCACCTGGAACTATTTTAATATAATTCATTCTTATTTTTCCCGAAATATGACATAATATTTCTTTATTTAAACCTTCTAATTCTACTTTAAATGTTGCATTTGGTAAAGCTTCTTTTACTATTCCATCTACTTCTAAAACATCTTTTGCCATTATTTAACCTCCGTTAATATTATGGGTTTATTATTCACAATTGCTATTTGATGCTCATAATGTACTCCTACTTTCATATCAGCACAATATACATCCCATCCATTCTCCCCTACAACAGGTTCACCACACTCCATACAAATCATTGGCTCTAAACAAAATACATGCCCATTTTTAACTTTTTCACCTTGATTAGCTTTCCCTTCCACATAGTTTAAAATTTGAGGCTCTTCATGAGGTTTTCTACCTATTCCATGACCACTATATCCTTTTAAAGGAACATAACCTTTAGATTTAATAAACTCTTCTAATAATTTACTTATTTGTTTATATCTTATTCCCGGTTTTATATGTTTTATAGCATAGTAAATCGCTTCTTTTGAAATATCAATCATTTTTTGATATTTTTCTTCAATCTTTCCTACTCCCATTGTAATGGCTGCATCTCCATACCATCCGTTTATTTCTACTCCTACATCATATCCTACTATATCACCTTCTTTTAAAGGTGTATTAGAAGGAATTCCGTGTATAATACAATTATTGATACTAATACAAACTGCATTTGGAAAGTTATAAAGACCTTTAAAAGCTGGCCGCCCACCATTTTTTATTATAAACTCTTCTGCTAATTTATCCAATTCTAAAGGAGTTATTCCTACTTTTGTATTTTCTTTTAAAAGTTTAAGAGTTTTAGCTACTATTTGAGCAGGTTTTTTAATTTCTTCTATCTCTTTTATCTTTTTAATAGGTATTGCCATTTAAATCTCCTACCGCTTACAACAAAAGGGCCTAAAGCCCTGTTACTGATAAAGTATCATATTTTTGCATTGTAATTTGTGCTTGAATCTTTCTCATTGTATCTATTGCTACTTGAACAACAATTAATACGGCTGTTCCGCCAAAGTAAAAATTGATATTTAACATCTTAACTAATAACCATGGTAAAACAGTAATAATTCCTAAATATAAAGCTCCCCAAAAAGTTAATTTACTTGCTACTTCATTTAAAAAAGTAGAAGTTTGTTCTCCCGGTCTAATTCCCGGAATAAAACCGCCTTGTTTCTTAAGGTTTTCTGCAATTTCTTTTGCATTAAATACAATGGAAGCATAAAAATAAGCAAAAAAGATAACTAATATGAATTCTATTAAATGAAAAAGATATCCATTTGGAGATAGTAAATCTTTAATAGAAATTAATATTGGATTATTAACGCTATTTAAGATAGTAAGAGGAAACATTAAAATAGCACTTGCAAAAATAGGGGGAATAACACCACTTAAATTTACTTTTATAGGAATATAATTCATAATCCTTTTAAATCTGTTTTGCATTAATACTTTTCTTTGATAAGAAACAGGAACTCTTCTTTCTGCTAATTCTACATAAATAATAAAACTGATAGTTGCTATCATAATTAGAATAATAAACAATAAACCTAATATACTTAAATCTCCTATATCTACTAAATTTAGAGTTCCTACAATAGCTGATGGAATAGAGCTTACAATTCCTGCAAAAATAATTAAACTTATTCCATTACCTACACCTCTTTCGGTAATTTGCTCACCTATCCATACAAGTAACATTGTTCCAACTGTCATACTAAGACTTGTAAGAACAACAAAAGATGTAGAATCAATATTAACTGCAGATTCACCACCTCTTCCTGTCATAGAAAGAAGTCCCATTGAAATACCAATTGATTGAATCAAAGCAATTAAAACAGTTGAATATTTAATAATTTGCATATATTTTTGAAAACCTTGAGAATCTTTTTTTAATTCGCCGAGTTTAGGAAAAGTAGCCGCTAATAGTTCCATAATAATAGAAGCAGTAATATAAGGCATAACACCAAGAGCAATTATACTCATACGACTAACAGCATTACCGCTAAACATATTAAGTAAACCTAATGCATCATTTTGATGACCAGAAAAAAAATCTTTAATTACATCTATATTTACCCCCGGCACTGGCACATATGCAAGCACTCTGTATATAAGAAGGAAACCAAGGGTAATTAAGATTTTTCTAACTATAGGATTCATACCCTTACTTTCCAGATGTAGTAATATTTACATCTTTAATTTTATCTTTTAATTCTTTTGCACTGCTTCCTATCAGTTTGATTTTTTTTGATTTAATTTTTACTATTTTAGATAAATTTTCTATTGTAATCTCTTCTAATTCTTTTATAGCTGTAATTTTATCTACATTAACAGCTTGTGGTTTTTCTCTTCTACTTTTAAATCCAACTTTTGGTAATCTTCTTTGAAGTGGTTGTTGACCACCTTCAAATCCAATTTTTTTAGAATAACCACTTCTACTTTTTTGTCCCTTTTGACCTCTTGCAGCAGTTTTTCCATAACCGCTACCTTGTCCTCTTCCAACCCTTTTTGTTTTATGAGTAGAACCGTTTGCTGGTGTTAAATTATTTAATGCCATATTTACGCCTTTTTATTTTTAATCATTTGTAAAGCTTTAATAGTTGCTCTAACAAGATTATGAGGATTGTTTGAACCAAGAGATTTAGATAAAATATCTTTAATACCTACAAGTTCAAGCACCGGTCTTACCGCACCACCTGCAATTAATCCCGTACCTTCACTTGCAGGTTTTAATAAAATCTGTGATGCATTAAATTTAGCTTGAACATCATGATTTATAGTATTACCATGAATACCTTCGATTTTTACTAAGTTTTTAAATGCATCATCTACTGCTTTTTTGATTGCATCAGGAACTTCTTTTGCTTTTCCTGTTCCAACTCCAACTATTCCTTTTTTATTTCCAACAACTACAAGGGCATTAAATCTGAATCTTCTACCCCCCTTTACAACTTTAGTAATTCTTCCAATATTAACAACTACTTCTTCAAATTCTTCTTTATTATAATCTTTTATTATATTTCTTTTTGCCATTTGCCTTCCTTAAAGTTTTATACCGTTTTGTCTAAGAGTATCTGCAAATGCTGCAACTACACCGTGATATTTATATCCATTTCTATCAAAAGCAACTTTTTCAATATTAGCCGCTTTTAATTTCTCTGCAAAAATTTGCCCCGCTTTTTTAGCTCCTTCAATATTTGAAGGAAGTTTATTTTCAAGATGAGCTGTATTTAAATAAACCATAGTATGAGATTTTACATCATCAATAGCTTGAACAATAATATATCTATTTGATTTATAAATAGTTACTCTTGGCATTTCAGCAGTACCACTGATTCTACCCCTAATTCTTTTTTTTCTTTTAACTCTTCTTAAATCTCTTTTAGCAAGTTCTTTACTTCTTCTCATCTCTCACCCTTATTTTTTAGCTGTTTTACCAGCTTTTCTAATAATAACTTCATCAACATATTTAACACCTTTACCTTTATAAGGTTCAGGTTTTCTAAAGCTTCTAATTTCAGCTGCAACTTGTCCAACTCTTTGTTTATCACTTCCTTTTATAGTAATAACATTTCTTTCTACTGTAATTGTAATACCTTCTGGTATTTCATAGTTAATAGGATGCGAATAACCAAGTTGTAATTCTAATACATTACCTTTTACAGAAGCTCTATAACCAACCCCATTTATTTCAAGTTTTTTTTCAAATCCTTTAGTTAAACCTATAACTACGTTATTAGCAAGAGCTCTTACAGTTCCCCACATAGCTTTTGCAAATTTAGTTTCATTAGAAGGTTCAAAAGTTAAAGTATCACCTTCAATGTTTACTTTAACAACACCTTTAGTATCAATTTCTTTTAATTCTTGGCCCTTTTTAATAACTAATTTATCCCCTTCAAGACTAGCAGTTAGGCCATCTGCTAACTTTACGGGTTGTTTACCAATTCTACTCATAAATTTCTCCTTTACCAAATACTACAAATTACTTCGCCACCTATTTTTAATTTATAAGCTTCATCATTAGCTAATACGCCTTTATTAGTTGAAACAACTAAAGTTCCAAATCCATTTTTAAATTTTTTAATATCTTCATACCCTTTATAAACTCTTCTTCCGGGTTTTGAAATTCTTTTAACTTCATTAATTACAGAATTTCCATTTTCATCATATTTTAAAGAAACATTAATAAATTTTTTGTTTCCTTCTTCTATAACTTTATAGTCTTCAATATAACCTTTGTCTTTAAATACTTTTAATACATTCTCCATTAATGTTGAATGGATAAGGGTTGTATATTCAAGACCTCTCATTGATGCATTTCTAATTCTTGTTAATCCATCTGCAATAATATCATTCATCATTTCGGCATCCTTTTACCAACTAGCTTTTTTAACACCAGGGAGTAGCCCCTCGTTTGCCATTTTTCTTAAACAGACTCTGCAAATTCCAAAATCTTTATAGACACTTCTTGGTCTTCCGCAGATAGAGCATCTTGTATATGCTCTCACTTTAAATTTTGGTTTTCTCTTAGCTTTAGCAATCATACTTTTTTTTGCCATTTTATTTTCCTTTTGTAAATGGGAATCCGATAAGTTCTAGCATTCTAAGAGCCATCTTATCATCTTCAGTTGTTGTTGAAATATTAATATTCATACCGTGAACTTTAATAATATTATCATAATCTACTTCAGTAAACACAAGTTGTTCTGTTAAACCAAAGTTAAAATTACCTCTTCCATCAAAGCCATCTCTTTTTACACCTTTAAAATCTCTAACTCTTGGAAGAGCAACTGAAATAAGTTTTTGTAAGAAACTCCACATTCTTTCACCTCTAAGGGTTACTTTTACACCTACAGGCATACCTTCTCTTACTTTAAATCCTGCAACAGATTTTCTTGCAGGAGTAATTACAGCTTTTTGTCCGGTAATTATTGTAATAGTATCAGCAACACTTTGAAGAAATTTTTTATCTCTAGCACCTTCACCAACCCCTGCACTAACAACAATTTTTTCAATATTAGGGATTAGCATAGGATTTTTAATATCAAACTCTTCTACAAGTTTTGGTCTTACTTCCTCTAAATATTTTTTTTGTACTTCAAACATCGCCCTAGCCTTCTACTTTTTTTACGTTTGAAATATGAATAGGTTTTTCAATATATTCAAACCCACCTTTTGGGTTTTGTTCAGTTGGCTTAACAGCCTTTTTAACCACATTCACACCTTTTACTATAACTTTAGCTTCTTTAGGAATAACTTTTAAAACTTCACCTGTTTTACCTTTATCATCTCCTGCAATAACTTTTACAGTATCTCCTCTTTTTATTTTAAATTTAGGAGGTTGATTTTTTCTTGCACCCATTATAACACCTCCGGAGCTAATGATGTAATTTTTTG
>CAZEOW010000057.1:0-5619 GCA_964514005.1 uncultured Nautiliales bacterium | reverse complement strand
TTACTTCTATTGGAAGTAAAGAAGAGAGATTAAAATCTATTAAAAAATAGTTATTTTACGCCGTATATATGTAGGAAATCTTTTTTTGATATTAATCTTTCGAGAATTCCAAATAATACCATAAAATTTATAAAACTTGTTCCACCATGGCTAACAAAAGGGAGAGGAACTCCAACTACAGGAGCTAAATTCATAGTCATAGAAATATTAATATAAGAGTATATAAATATCATTAATGCAACTCCTGCAAACATTACTTTTGCAAAATAGTCGTCTTTTAGCTTATAACTGATATATAAAAGATATAAAATTAAAATAAAATATAAAAAAATTAATCCAATACCTCCTATAAAACCAAATCTTTCTACTAAATAAGCAAATATAAAATCACTACTTGCTATTGGTAAAAATTTAAATTGAGTTTGAGTGGCTCTATTTTTGGGTTTTCCATAAACTCCTCCGCTTCCTATTGCTATTATAGACTGTTTTACATGATATGATGGTTTATTTAAAAAATTTTCAATTCTTTGCTTTTGATACTCTTTCATAAAGTATTTATAGTAAATAGGAATAATTACAGTTAAACTGATAAAAATGCCAATCCATATTTTTTTATCTACCCCTATTAAAAACAATACCCCAAATCCCACAGTTAAAGTAATAAGTGCAGTCCCAAGATCAGGTTCTTTTGCAATTAATATAAAAGGAATTATAATGTAAATAGAGAGTCTTATAAACTCTTTAAAATCATACAAAGGGCGCGGGGGGTATTTGTGAATTAAATATCCAAGCATTAAAATTAGAGTTGTTTTCATAAATTCAGATGGTTGAATAGTAATATTTATAAAAGGGATTTTAAGCCATCTTTGAGCACCTAATATTTTTATACCAATTAAATCTACTAGTATTAATAAAAAAATATTAAACCAATAGGCAAATGGAATAAGCCATAATAGTTTTCTAATTGGGATAAAAAACATTGTAATAAAAACAATAATTCCAATTGAGATATAAGCCATCTCTTTAAAAAAAAGTTTTTGAGAGATTTCATTAACTAAAAATAAACTTATACATATAAAAGGAATAATAAGAATAGGAATAAAGAGATTTATTTTTCTCACTTTTTACTCTTTTTTATTAATAAATATTGTTTTTTAGTTTTATTGCATCTATAGAGTGTTTTGCTATCTCTTCTATTTCATCAAGAGATGAAGCTAAATATACAATTTTAGTATCTAATAAATACTCATCAGCAATTTTTTGAAGATTTTTTGCTTCTAGTATTGTTTCGCAAAAAGCGTATTTTGCATTTAAATTTGACACAAAAATTAATTCTTTAATAGTCTTTACTTTTACTGCATAAGAAATATTGTTAATTTTGCAAAAGTTATATAATTCTATTGATGATGGAGAGTATTCAAATACTAATGTTGAATTATGTGGGGAGTTTTTAATGTCTTCTAATGTTTTTATATAAAAAAACTTTTCGTTAGAAAAAGGAGCTTCAAGAATTAGCATAACAATCCTTACAGATTGGTTTATTATTGATATATGTTATTTCATTTTCCGGAACAAAAGTGTGGCATTTTGAGCATTCAATTAAATTATTAGAGGGTATGTTTTTTTTATCTATATCTTTAGCTTTTTTCTTTTTAAAAAATATTATGTAAATAACAGCTAAAAGTAAAATTAAAAAAATAAATTTCATTATTATCCTTTTATAAAAACATAGTTTCTATTGGTTTTTGAAATAATAGAAGCATTTATTCCTTTTAACTCTTCTATAACATTTGAGCCTTTATAAAGTAAAATTATACCATTCTTTTTTATAAAAGGTTTTGCAATATTTAAAACTTCTTTAGTTGGCATTACAGCTCTGCTTGTAATTAAATCTACTTTTTCTAAGTTTGTTTTTTCTAATCTTTTAGGAACTATATTTACATTTTTTAAATTTAAAAGAGTTTTTATATAGTTTAAAAAGCTATATCTTTTTTTTAAAGGTTCTACTAAGTACCATTTAGTCTCTGGCATAGCCATAGCAAGTATAAGTCCTGGAAACCCAGCACCAGTTCCTATATCTATAGCAGTTTTTGAGTTTTTTATTTCATTTAAAGGATAAAGACTATCTTTTATCTGTTTTTTTATATCTTCTTTTGTTTTATAGTTTGTTAGTTTATGAACTTTATTCCATTTTAACAGTTCATTTATAAACTTTTCATACATCTTTATTCTCCAGCTCTTCTAACTTATGACCAAGCTTTTCTTTTTTTGTTTTTAAATAGTTTTTATTAAAGGGATTTGGCTTTATTATAATAGGAATTCTTTTTTTTACTTTAATATTTTTAAAAGCAAACTCTTTTCTTGGATTATTTGTTAGAAGTTCAATTTCTTTTATATTAAAATATTCTAAAATTTTTTCAACAATGCTAAAATCTCTTAAGTCTGCTTCAAAACCTAATTGATGATTAGCTTCAACAGTATCTAATCCTTTATCTTGAAGAGCATAAGCATTTACTTTATTAAAAAGGCCTATTCCTCTTCCTTCTTGTCTTAAATAAATTACCATTCCTCCTTTTTTTTGAATCTCTTTTAGTGCAAATTCAAGTTGTTCGCCACAATCGCATTTTAAACTTCCTAAAGCATCTCCAGTGAGACATTCACTATGAATTCTAATAAGAGGAGTTTGAGGTAAATTTTCTGTAAAAATTACTAAATGCTCTTTTTCATTTTCTTTAAAAGATTGAATTTTAAAATTTCCATATTTTGTAGGAAGATTTGCAACTTCTGAAATTTTCAAAAACTCTCCTTTTTTGTTAGAATTATAACTTAAAAAAGAAATTAAAAGGATATAAGTTGAGACATTTTCTATGGCTTATCGATTTTTCAAAAGATGAAATTAAAGAGATAATAGAACTTGCTTTTCAAATAAAAAAAGAGACAAAAAGTTCTATTTTTAAACCTTATTTAAAAAATAAGCAATTAGCAATGATTTTTGAAAAATCTTCTACAAGAACAAGAGTCTCTTTTGAAGTTGGTATTAATCAATTAGGTGGTAATGGATTGTTTTTAAGTAGTAGAGATATTCAATTAGGAAGAGGGGAACCTATAAAAGATACTGCAAGAGTAATAAGTTCTATGGTTGATTTAATAATGATTAGAACATTTGGACAAGATAGGCTTGAGGAGTTTTCAAAATATTCTAGTGTACCTGTAATTAATGGTCTTACAGATTTGTGTCATCCTGTTCAGTTACTAGCTGATTTAATGACTATGATAGAATTTAATAAGTTTGATTTTAAAAATCCTAATACTACTGTTGCTTATATAGGAGATGGTAATAATATGGCTAATTCTTGGGTTATAATGGCTGCAAAATTAGGATTTAATCTAAAAATAGCAACTCCTAAAGGGTATGAAATTGATGAGAATATAAAAGAAAAAGCTTTAAAATTTGCTAAAGAAAGTAATGCTAAAATAGAATTTTTGTATAATCCTAAAGAAGCTATTAAAAATGTGGATGTAGTAACTACTGATACATGGGTTAGTATGGGGCAAGAAGAGGAAAAAGAAAAAAGAGTAAAAGATTTTGAAGGTTTTGGAATTGATAATGAATTAATGAGTTTAGCAAAAAAAGATGCAATATTTTTACATTGTTTACCTGCTTATAGAGGATTTGAAGTTAGTGAAGATGTATTTGAATCTCATGCAAATGAAATTTTTCAAGAAGCAGAAAATAGATTACATGCACAGAAAGGATTGATGGTTTGGCTGAAAAAGTAGCAAAAGAGTTAGGACTTGAAAAAAGAACAGTTGTTGAGTGTAAAGATTTAGAAGTTATAGAAGGAGATTTAAATAGCGATTTATGGATTATGAATGTTAATAATGAATTAAGAATTGCTGTAAAAGCACCAAAGTATATAAAAACAATGGAGCTTTTAAAATCTACTTTAAAAGAGAATTTTGAATTGAGATTAGAAAAAGCAATTTTAAGTGAATTTCCAATAGATTATGAAGATGTAAAGGTTGTAGTTTTAAAAGAACTGAAAAATAGTGATAAGTCTATAGAAGAAGTTGTTAAAAAAGTTAAGGTTGAACATCCTAATCTATTTTATAATTTAGAACTTGATAAAATCTTCTAAAGGAAAATTTTTTTCTTTTTATTCTTTTTTTCATTGACAAAATTATACTAACTAATTATAATTACGGTGTTTAAAAATTTATTATAGGTCTTTATGGCATTTGAAAAAGAGACTAATAAAGAAACTAAGGAGAAAATTATGGAAGAAATTAAAACTCAAGAGGGTGTATTAGTATTAAAAAATATGCCAGAATTTAAAATGGATGCTTACAATGCAGAAACAGGAAACTATACGGAAGTTAGCAATGAAGATTATAAAGGAAAATGGACAGTAATTTGTTTTTATCCAGCAGACTTTACATTTGTATGTCCAACTGAAATTGCAGCTATGAATGCAGCTTTACCAATTTTAAAAGAACTTGATGTTGAAGTACTTGCAGTTTCAACAGATACTCAATATTCACATAAAAGATTTGTAGAGACTGAACCACTTTTAAAAGATTTAAAATTAACAATTGCAGCAGATCCAACTGGTGAAGTTACAAGAAAATTTGGTGTTATGATTGAAGGAGCAGGACTTGCACTTAGAGGAAGATTTTTAATTAATCCAGATGGACAAGTTGTAGCTCAAGAAGTTCAAGCACCTCCTGTTGGAAGAAGTATTAAAGAATTTGTAAGACAAATTATTGCTCATCAACATGCATATAAAACAGGAGAAGTAACTCCTGCAAACTGGAGACCTGGTAAAAAAACATTACCAGTAAATACTGATGTTGAACCAATGACAGGAAATGTTGGAGCTTATGTAACACTTGAAGATTTAGTAAATGAAGAGGATGTAAAAGAAATGGAAGAAATGGTTAAAGCATTTAAGGGGTAATTCCCCTTTTTTTTATTTAAAGAGGCAATAATGCAAAACTTGAAAGAGCTTTTACAACACTCTAATTTAAAAATAACACCTCAAAGACTTGCTATATTAAAAGAACTTCAAAATAAAGGTCATGCAAGTATAGAAGAGATATATGATGATATAAAAGAGATGTTTCCAAGCATTTCTTTAGCTACTATTTATAAAAATATTACTGCTTTAAAAGATGAAGGAATAATTACAGAAGTTTGTTTGCATCAAAAACCAAAATTTGAAATAAAAAAAGCTTCTCATGCTCATTTTGTTTGTAAAGTTTGTTCAAAAGTAGAAGATATTCCTTTAGATAATTTTTTTAAAGAGTTAGATGAAAGATATCCGCAAACAGATAAAGAGATTTATATTTATGGAGTTTGTGAAGATTGTAAAAAAGTAAAATAAAAGGAAGTTTGTGGTTATTGTTAATATGATAGTTGACTTTGAACTTCCTTTTGTTTTTTCACTCAAAGAGAGAAGAAAAGTTTTAAATTCTTTAAAAGATAAATTAACGTCAATTCGATATAAAATAATATTGCTAAAAAAGTATTTAAATAAAGCTAAGTAATTGCAAATTTTAACGGAAAAAAAAGCGTTAAAAAAAGTGCACTAAAAGCGGGAGCGGTCTGTACTTTTTAGC
>CAZEOW010000056.1:0-5657 GCA_964514005.1 uncultured Nautiliales bacterium | reverse complement strand
TTACATTAACTTTTCCCTAAAGGTTAGATATGTTAAAACCGATAATTAATCATCAAAAAGAGTTAAATGAAATTTATAAAAAAATGGAGTTTTTAAGAGAAAACTTTGATTTCGCAAATCAAGAAGCCTTTTTAAGTGAACTTTCCGATAAAGCGAAAGAGATGAGAGACGAACTTGAATATCACTTTAATCTTCAGTTTTATTCAATAACTAATGAAAAAGTAAAAAAATTTGTTAATGAAAATAGACTTGTTAAAGATATGCTTTTTAGAATGCTTGACTTTATTATAAAAAAAGCTGAACAGAATTCAGCCGATGCTTTTTTAAAGTTTGATGATTTTGAAGAAATTTTCAAAGCATATTTAAAAAAAGAAAAAGGACTTTTTTTACAACACTTAAAAAGAACTTTAGATAAAGAAGAAATTAAAGAAATAGAAAAAAGATTATTAAATCTTATGTGAATCATCCCGCCCTAAAGGGCGGGGTCTTTAAGTGTAATTTATTAATAAAAAACAAAATCATATCCATCACACGATATATTAAAAACATTTAAAGAAAACTTATCTAAAGATTGGTTAAAAAAGATAATATTAACTTTTTCTCCAAGATCGTTTTTGTACCATATTTTTTGCAGTGCTTTATCATAAATAAAATAAAACCTTTTTCCTTTCACATCTGCTATATAATACTTTCCATCTCTTTTTACCTTTTTTAGAATTTTAAACAAATTAAAATCGGGTTTTTTAGAAACGATAACTTGCTCTAAATCAGGTTCACAAATATACATTTTATCAGTAATTAAAACTTTTTTTATTACAGGATAGTTATACTCCCACAATACTCTGTCTTTGTATAAAAAAATTTTACCTTTATATGTAACGTTTTGCATTTTTTGGATAAAATCAGCCCTAAAATATAAAGGAAGATTCAAAGCATACAAAAAGAAAGCCGAAAAAAATAAAATTAATAATTTTTTCATTTAAGAGCCTTTTTTGATATTATAACAAAAAACTTTTAAAGGCTTTTTGGATGATAAAGGGAATAGTTAGAAAGATTTTTGGAACTAGAAATGATAGGGAAATAAAAAAATATAAAAAAAGAGTAGAAAAAATAAATGCACTTGAAGATAAATATTCAAAAATGAATGATAAAGAAATTAAAGAGGAATTTTCAAAAATAAAAGAGACAATATTAAATGATATTAAAAATGGTAAAGATGAGCAAGAGGCATTAAATGAACATTTAAATGACGTTTTTGCAATGGTAAGGGAAGTTGGAAAAAGAACTAAAAATATGAGACATTATGATGTTCAGTTAATAGGTGGAATGGTTCTTCATGAAGGAAAAATTGCTGAAATGAAAACAGGAGAAGGAAAAACTTTAGTAGCTACTTTACCTGTAGTATTGAATGCAATTTTAGGAAAAGGAGTTCATGTTGTTACTGTAAATGATTATTTAGCTCAAAGAGATGCTAATGAAATGAGACCTATTTATGAATTTTTTGGATTAAGTGTTGGAATTATTGTTAGTGGAATGGAAGATTATGAAAGAAAAAAAGCATATGAAGCAGATATCACATATGGAACTAATTCTGAATTTGGGTTTGATTATTTAAGAGATAATATGGTATATGATTATTCTCAAAAAGTACAAAGAGGTCATTATTATGCAATAATTGACGAAGTTGATAGTATTTTAATTGATGAAGCAAGAACCCCTCTTATTATCTCTGGTCCTGCTAATAAAAGAGTAGAAAATTATTTAAAAGCAGATGAAGTAGCAAAACAACTTGAAAAAGATAAAGACTTTACTGTAGACGAGAAAGATAGAGTAATACTATTAACAGAAGAGGGTATAAAAAGAGCCGAAAAACTTTTTGAAGTAGATAATTTATATACTCCAGAAAATGCTATTTTAGCTCATCATCTTGATCAGGCTCTAAAAGCAAATTATCTTTTTCAAGAAGGAAAAGATTATATTGTAAGAAAAGGAGAAGTGTTAATAATTGATGAATTTACAGGCAGAATTGCAGAAGGAAGGAGATTTAGTGAAGGACTTCATCAAGCTCTAGAAGCTAAAGAGGGAGTTGAAGTTCAAGAAGAGTCTCAAACGTTTGCAGAAATTACATATCAAAACTATTTTAGAATGTATGAGAAATTAGCTGGAATGACAGGTACTGCCCAAACTGAAGCTACAGAGTTTTTAGAAATTTATGGTCTTGAGGTAATTTCAATTCCTACAAATAAACCTGTAATAAGAAAAGACTTAAATGATTTAGTTTATAAAACAGAAGAGGAAAAATTTGAGGCTGTAGTAAATAAAATAAAAGAACTTCATAAAAAAGGACAACCTGTTCTTGTTGGAACTACAAGTGTAGAAAAGAGTGAATATTTAAGTAGGTCATTAAGAAAAGAAAAGATTCCTCATACAGTTTTAAATGCTAAAAATCACGAAAAAGAAGCTGAAATTATTGCTGAGGCTGGAATAAAAGGAGCTGTAACAGTTGCTACTAATATGGCTGGAAGAGGGGTTGATATAAAATTGGGAGAAGGTGTTAAAGAACTTGGGGGATTATATATAATTGGTACAGAAAGACATGAGAGTAGAAGAATAGATAATCAGTTAAGAGGACGTTCAGGTCGTCAAGGAGATCCGGGAGTTTCTCAATTCTATCTATCTTTAGAAGATGATTTATTAAGAATTTTTGGAAGCGACAGAATTAAAAATATTATGGATAAGTTAGGTGTTGAAAGGGGTGAACATATAGAAAGTATAATAGTCACTCGTTCAATAGAAAAAGCTCAAAAAAAAGTTGAAAATATGCACTTTGAATCAAGGAAACATATTTTAAAATATGATGATGTTGCAAATGAGCAAAGAAAGGTAATTTATAAATTTAGAGATCAACTTTTAAACCCTGAATTTAATATAGATGAAAAATTAAAAGAGATGAAAGAAGAGTTTATTGCTTATATTTTAGAAGAAGCGGAGATTTATCCTCATACAGCAGTAGAAGATATGAATTTAGAAAAATTAAAAATGCTTTTAAAAGAGTATACAGGAATAGACTTTAAAGAAGAAGAGTTAAAAAAAGAGTATGAAGAACTGTTTAATTACATTTCTCAAAGAATAGACGAAAATTTAAATGAGAGATTTAAACATTTAGATAATAGTGAAAGACAAAAAGTAATTAAACAGGTAATTCTTCAAGTACTTGATGAAAGTTGGAGAGACCATCTTTATATGATGGATGTATTAAAAACAGGAATTGGACTTAGAGGATATAATCAAAAAGATCCTTTAGTTGAATATAAAAAAGAATCTTTTAATATGTTTCAAGAATTGATTCAAAGAATAAAGATAGAAAGTATAAAAATATTAAATACACTAGAGTTAAATATAGAGCCCGAAATTGATGAAAGTGTCCTCGAATTTTTAAAAGACTTTGAAGAGTTAAAAGGCAAAAATATAGATGAAATATTAAAAGATGCTGAAGAATTAAACCAAGAGATAGAAAAACTTAATGAAGAAACAGAAAAACTCATATTTAAAAATGTAAAAAGAAATGACCCATGTCCTTGTGGAAGTGGTAAAAAATACAAAAATTGTTGTGGAAAAAGTCCTAAGTTTTAATGAATAAAAAGTTTATTAATTATATAATAAAAAGATACTTAAGATTTGATAAAGAACATCCTTTTATTTATATCAGTTTTCTTCTTGCCTTTTTAGGTATATTAACAGGTGTTGCTACTTTAATGATTGCTATGGGGATAATGAATGGAATGGATAAAGAATTCGAAAAAAAATTAAAAGTAATGAATTATCCTTTAACAATATATTCTGCTTTTAGAGAAATAGATAAAGAGTTTTTAACAAGTCTTGAAAAAAAGTTTCCAGATTTTAAATTTTCTCCCTATCTTCAAACGAGTGCTGTTTTAAAATCTGGTAATGAAATGAAAGGGATACTTTTATATGGAGTGGATTTTAATAAAGAACAGGAAGTTAATGAAGTTATAAAACAATATTTACCTAATAGAAAAATAGGAATATTTGATGTAATAGTAGGAAAAAATATATATGAATCTTTAACAAGCAATAAAGTAATTATAATTTTTTCTACTCTTTCTCCTATGGGATTTGGGGTTGCTCCTATTTTAAAAAAAGTAAATGTAATAGGTTATTTTAAAAGTGGTCTTATTGCTTATGATAAATCTATTGCGTATATGAATATAAAAGGTCTTCAAAAAATTTTACATAAAAAAGGATTTGATGGAATTCATATCTGGTGTAAAGATCCTTTTAAAGCTATAAAAGAAGTTCAAAAAATCTTACCTCCCGGATATGGAGTAATAGGGTGGTGGGAACAAAATGGAAACTTTTTTGCTGCTTTAAAAATGGAAAAAAGAGCACTCTTTTTAGTTTTAATGCTTATTATCATAGTAGCTTCTCTCAATATTATTAGTTCACTTTTAATGATGGTAATGAGTAGAAGAAAAGAGATTGCTCTTATGTTATCTCTTGGAACAAGTAAAAAGGAAATTAAATATATTTTTTTAAAATTAGGCACAATTATAGGAGTAGCTGGAATTGTAAGTGGGAGTTTAGTAGGTTGGCTTGGAATTTGGGTATTAAAAACTTTTGATATTATTAAATTACCTGTTGATGTTTATGGAGTTAGTAAACTACCTGTGGATTTAAGTTTAATCGATTATTTAATAATAATTGTGGGAGCTTTTATAATTGTTTTACTATCAAGTTTTTATCCAGCAAAAAAAGCAAGTCAGACTGATGTTTTGAAAGTATTAAGGTATGAATAGTATGATATAATTACATAAAAAAGGATTTTTATGCAAGGTGCAATGACCGCTCTTATAACGCCTTTTAAAAACAATAAAGTAGATGAAGAAACATATGCTTCTTTAATAAAAAGACAAATAGAAAATGGTATAGATTGGGTAGTTCCGGTTGGAACAACAGGAGAGAGTGCAACATTAACACATAATGAACATAAAAGATGTATTGAAATTGCTGTAGAAGTATGTAAAGGTACTAATACAAAAGTTTTAGCAGGAGCAGGTAGTAATTCTACTCATGAGGCAATAGATTTGGCAAAATTTGCTGAGGAAAAAGGGGCTGATGCAATTTTAAGTGTTTCTCCTTATTATAATAAACCTACTCAAAAAGGACTTTATGAACATTACAAAGCTTTAGCAGAAGCTGTAAATATTCCGGTAGTATTATATAATGTACCAGGTAGGACATGTTCGAATATAGAAGTATCAACTGCTATAAAGCTATTTAATGAAGTTGAGAATATAATTGCTATTAAAGAAGCAACAGGAAAGATAGAAAATGTAGTAGAGTTTTGTGCAAAAAGTAAAATAGCTGTAATTAGCGGAGATGATGCTATTAATTATCCTATACTAGCAAGTGGAGGAAAAGGAACAATTTCGGTAACAGCAAATCTCTTACCTAAAAAAGTAGCTGATTTAGTGCATACTGCTTTAAATGGAGATTTTCAAACATCTAAAAAGATAAATGAAGAACTTTTTGAACTAAATAAAGTTTTATTTACAGAAAGTAATCCAATTCCTATTAAATACGCAATGTATGAAGCGGGACTTTTACCGACACTTGAGTATAGACTGCCTCTAGTT
>CAZEOW010000055.1:0-5751 GCA_964514005.1 uncultured Nautiliales bacterium | reverse complement strand
TTGAAGAAGTTTATAAAAATCAATTAAGTATAATTGATAAAGAAGAAGTTTTAGCTTTGGCTAATCTGTTATCAAATTCAAAATTAGTAAAAGAGTTAGAATTAAATAGTAAAATTTATAAAGAGGGAGAAACTCTTCCAAAAGAAGAGCTTATAAATATTAATAAATTTTTACTTTTAAGCTTAGTAGAGTATTTTGATGAAGAGACAAAAAAATCGTTTAAAGACATTAAATCTAAGTATCAAGAGCAAAAAGATAAAATTAGAAAAGAGTATGATGAAAAATTAGAAGTGCTTGAGCGTGATGATATCCTGCCAAATGGTGTTGCTAAAATGGTTAAGGTTTATATTGCTAATAAAAGGAAAATAAAAGTTGGTGATAAAATGGCTGGAAGACACGGAAATAAAGGTATTGTAAGTATTATTGTTCCTGAAGAAGATATGCCTTATATGAAAGATGGAAAAACTGTTGATATTGTCTTAAATCCTTTAGGGGTTCCATCAAGGATGAATATTGGACAAATTCTTGAAGTTCATTTGGGACTTGTTGGAAAAAAACTTGGTGAGCAAATAGCAGATATTTTAAAAGAGAAACAAGATGATATGATGAATAAGTTAAGAGAAAAAATGAAAGAGATAGTAAGAGTTGCCCATTTTGGTGAATATTACGAAAAATTTTTAGATTCTTTAACTAATGAAGAGTTGTTAAAATATGCACAGGATTGGGCAAAAGGAGTTAAGTTTGCGACTCCTGTGTTTGAGGGTGTAAATGAAGAGGAATTTAATAAACTATTTGAAATGGCAGGTATTCCAAAAGACGGAAAAACACAATTATATGATGGTAGAACAGGTGAACCTATTAAAGAAAGAGTTAATGTTGGATATATGTATATGCTAAAACTTCACCATTTAGTTGATGATAAAGTGCATGCAAGAAGTATAGGACCTTATAGTTTAATTACACAACAACCTGTAGGTGGTAAAGCTCTATTTGGTGGACAAAGATTTGGAGAAATGGAAGTATGGGCTCTTGAAGCGTATGGGGCAGCTTATAACCTTAAAGAAATGCTTACTACTAAATCAGATGATGTTGAGGGTAGAAATAAAGCATACAGAGCTTTAACAAGAGGAGAGAATGTTCCAATTGTGGGATTAAGTGAAACATTTTTTGTTTTAACTAAAGAACTTCGTGCACTTGGACTTGATATAGAGTTTTATAAAAAGGAAGAAGACAATGAAGAAATTTAAATATGTAAAACTTGACTGGGATGAAGAAAACAGACCAAAAGATATAGATGCGGTTCAAGTAAAAATTGCATCTCCGGAAGAGATTCTTTCTTGGTCTTTTGGTGAAGTTAAAAAGCCTGAAACTATTAATTATAGAACTCTAAAACCAGAACGTGATGGGCTTTTTTGTGCCAAAATTTTTGGTCCTATTAATGATTATGAGTGTTTATGTGGCAAATATAAGAAAATGCGTTATAAGGGAATTGTTTGTGAGAAGTGTGGTGTAAAAGTTACCACTTCTAAAGTTAGAAGAGAGAGATTTGGTCATATAGAATTAGTAACTCCTGTAGCTCATATTTGGTATGTAAGTAACCTTCCAAGTAGAATAGGAACGCTGCTTGATATTAAGATGAAAGATTTAGAAAGAGTACTTTATTATGAAGCATATGTTGTTTATGAATCTGGAGATGCTCCTGTAAAGAAAGGTGATGTTTTAGTAGAAGAAGAGTATAGAAAACTTGTAGACTTGTATGGAGATAGCGGTTTTCATGCTGAAATGGGAGCAGAAATTATTAGAAAAATGTTAGAAGAACTTGATTTAGCAGAGATGTATACTACTTTAAAAGAAGAGTTAAAAAGTATTAAGAGTGAAGCAAGAAAAAAAGATATTATTAAAAAACTAAAAATTGTAGAAGGATTTTTAAACTCTGAAAACAGACCGGAGTGGATGATTATGTCTGTTATTCCTGTTCTTCCACCAGATCTTAGACCTTTAGTTGCGCTTGATGGAGGAAAATTTGCTGTTGCTGATGTAAATGATTTATACAGAAGAGTAATTCACAGAAATCAAAGACTTAAAAGACTTATAGAACTAGATGCACCAGAAATTATTATTAGAAATGAAAAAAGAATGCTTCAAGAAGCAGTTGATGCACTATTTGATAACGGTAGACGTGGAAATACTATAAAAGGTGCAAATAAAAGACCATTAAAATCTTTAAGTGAAGTTATTAAAGGAAAAAGTGGAAGATTTAGACAAAACTTACTTGGTAAAAGGGTTGATTATTCAGGAAGAAGTGTTATTGTTGTTGGACCTAATCTTAGAATGGATCAATGCGGACTTCCTAAAAAAATGGCATTAGAGTTATTTAAACCTCATTTAATAGGCAAACTTGAAGAAAAAGGTTATGCAACAACTATTAAACAAGCAAAAAGATTAATTGAAGAAAAAACTCCTGAAGTTTGGGAGTGTTTACAAGAAGTAGTTGATCAGTATCCTGTTTTATTAAATAGAGCTCCTACCCTTCATAAACTTTCAATTCAAGCATTTCATCCAGTATTAATTGATGGAAATGCAATTCAATTACATCCACTTGTTTGTGCTGCATTTAACGCAGACTTTGATGGTGACCAAATGGCTGTTCACGTTCCTTTAAGTCAAGAAGCTATTGCAGAAGCAAAAGTTTTAATGTTAAGTAGTATGAATATTTTACTTCCAGCTTCTGGTAGAGCAATTGCAGTTCCATCTCAAGATATGGTGCTTGGAGTTTATTATTTATCATTAACAAAAGATGGAGTTAAAGGAGAACATAAACTTTTTGCAAACCCAGAAGAAGTTTCAATTGCTTATGATGAAGGTTCTGTAGATTTACATGCAAAAATTAAAGTAAAAGTAAAAGGTGAAGTAGTTGAAACTACACCTGGAAGAATGATTTTACATTCAATTACTCCTGAATTTGTACCAGTTGAAATGTATAATAAAATTATGAAGAAAAAAGATATATCAAATCTTGTAGATTATGTTTATAAATATGGAGGACTTAAAGTAACGGCTGAATTTTTAGATAATCTTAAAGATTTAGGATTTAGATATGCTGCAAAAGTTGGAGTTTCTATTTCTGCTGCAGATATTGTTGTTCCTGAAGAAAAAGAAGAGATTATAAAAGAAGCTATTCAAAAAGTTAAAGAGATTCAAGAACAATATAAAAAAGGTTTACTAACTGACCAAGAAAGATATAATAAAATTATTGATATTTGGACAAAAGCAAATAATGATATTGCAGAAAAACTTATGGAATTAATGAAAAAAGATAAAGATGGATTTAACTCTATTTATATGATGGCAGATTCGGGTGCAAGAGGTAGTGCAAGTCAGATTAAACAGCTTGCCGGTATGAGAGGACTTATGGCAAAACCTAATGGAGAAATTATTGAAACTCCTATTATTTCTAACTTTAAAGAAGGACTAAATGTTCTTGAGTTTTTTATTTCAACTCACGGTGCAAGAAAAGGGCTTGCTGATACTGCTTTAAAAACGGCAAGTGCAGGTTATCTTACAAGAAAACTTGTAGATGTTTCTCAAAACTTTAAAGTAACAATGCATGATTGTGGAACTCATGAAGGAATTGAAGTTACTGATATAGCAGATGGTTCTACTTTAGTAGAATCTCTTGAGGAGAGAATTTATGGAAGAGTGTTAGCAGATGATGTTTATGATCCTATTACAAATGAAGTACTTTATACTGAGGGTACATTAATTACAGAAGAGGAAGCAAAAGAGATTGTAAGAAAAGGTGTAAAATCAGTTAAAATTAGAAGTGCCCTAACTTGTAAAGCACCTAAAGGTATTTGTTCTAAATGTTATGGAATGAACTTAGCAGAAAGAAGACTTGTAAAAGTTGGGGAAGCTGTTGGTATTTTGGCAGCTCAATCAATTGGTGAACCGGGGACTCAGTTAACTTTAAGAACATTCCATACAGGTGGTATTGCTGGAAGCACACAAGAAGAGAGACAAATAGTAGCAAGTAAATATGGTTATATTAGGTATTACAATATAGAAACATATAATAGAGATGGAAAACAAATAGTTGCAAATAGAAGAAATGCAGCAGTCCTTTTAGTAGAACCAAAATTAAAGGCTCCATGTGATGGTATTGTAAAAGTAGAAACACAACACGAAGAAGTAATTGTTGAAATTTATTGTGATGATGGAGTAAAAAGATACTCCCTAAGAAAAAGTGATATTGTAAAAGGAACTGAGCTTGCAGGAATTGCAGGTAAAACAGAAGGTAAATTATATATCCCTACAAAAGATAGAGCAGTTAAAAAAGATGACGCTATTGTAGAGATAATTAAAGAGGCTTGGTATGTTCCTCAAAGAATTCCATATGGAGCTGAGTTGAAAGTAAAAGATAATGAACCAGTTCCTCAAAAAGTAACATCAAAAGCGACAGGAACAGTTAAATATTATAAATTAATTGGAGATTATTTAGAAAGAATTTATGATATAAAAGTTGGTATGGAAATAGGCTTGGAAGATTCATTTAAAGGGTTATTTGCTGTAGTAGTAGATGAAAATGATAGAGAGGCAGATAGATATTATATTGTTAGAGGAAGTAAAATATTAGTTGATGATAATACTAAAGTTAAAAATGGAGATATTTTAGCCGAACCAACAAATGGTGAGAGTAAAGTAATTGCTGAGTGGGATCCATTTGCTAATCCAATACTTGCTGAGGCTGATGGAGTAGTTAAATTTGAAGATATTATTGATGGCTTTACAGTTATAACTCAAGTAGATGATTTAACAGGTGAAAGTAGAATTATTGTAAAAGAGTATTTACCAAAAGGATATGCTCCAAGAATTTTACTTGCAGCAAAAGATAGGGTGTATGAATACGTGCTTGAGCCAAAAACAGTTATTCACGTTCAAGAAGGAAAAGAAGTAAAACAAGGAGATATTTTAGCTAAAACTCCAAAAGCTGTAGCAAAATCAACAGATATTACAGGGGGTCTACCAAGAGTTAATGAACTATTTGAAGCTAGAAAACCAAAATCTCCAGCAATTATTAGTGAAATTGATGGATTTGTAAAATTTGGTAAAAGTGTAAGAGGAAAACAAAGAATTATAATTGAAGGTGAAAGTGCTATTAAAGAGTATTTAGTTTCAGCTGATAAGCAAATTTTAGTGCATGAGGGAGATTTTGTTCATGCAGGTGAAAAGCTTACAGATGGGCAAATTTCAAGTTATGATATTTTAAATATTTTAGGAGAAAAAGCACTTCAACAATATATTGTTGCGGAAGTTCAAAAAGTGTATAGACTTCAAGGTGTTAATATTAATGATAAACATATTGAAATTATTATTAATCAAATGTTAAGGCAAGTAAGAATTATAGATAGTGGAGATACTAAATTTATTGAAGGTGATTTAGTAAGTAGAAAAGTATTTTATGAAGAGAATGAAAGAATTAAAAGATTTGGAGGTGAGCCTGCCATTGCTGAACCTATGCTTGTAGGTATTACAAGAGCAGCAATTCAGAGTGATAGTTTTATTAGTGCAGCAAGTTTCCAAGAGACTACAAGGGTTCTAACTGAAGCTAGTATTCAAGGAAAATTTGATTACCTTGAAGACTTTAAAGAAAATATAGTTTTAGGAAGAGTTGTACCGGTTGGAACAGGAATGTTTTATCATAAAGATAGAAATATTAAACTTAATCATATAGAAGAATAACTTTTTTATTAA
>CAZEOW010000054.1:0-5977 GCA_964514005.1 uncultured Nautiliales bacterium | reverse complement strand
AAACTCATATAGGAGTGGTTGTCACAGGATATAAAGACGGCAAGAAAAAAAGATACTATATCTATAACATATGCGATCATCAATGTGCATTTAGAGAAGTTGGAGCTCAATGTGTAAGCTATACTACGGGAGTGCCTGCAATGATAGGATGTTTAATGATAGCTACTAAAACATGGCAAGGGGTTGGAGTAAAAAATATGGAAGAATTTCCAGCACGTCCTTTTATGTATGCACTCAATAAATACGGACTCCCTTGGTTTATAGAAGAGCTTCCAATTGATGGATTGCCAATAGATAAATAAAAAAACCTACCTTTTTAGGTAGGGTGGTTGAAAAAATAATAAAAAGAGGCATAAAGAAGCAATAATTACAATAAGAGGGGTTGGAGAAATATCATAATAATAGCTTATAATAATTCCACTTATCATAAATAAAAAGGCTAAAAGTGCACTTGCTATCATCATATAAGAAAATTTTTTTGTAAATCTTTCTGTAATTAGTGCAGGAATTGTAAAAAGAGCTAAAATTAAAATAATTCCTATTGATTTTACGCTTATTACTATTGTTAAAGAGGTTAAAATTAAAAAGTATGTAAATAAAAAGTTGGCATTAATCCCTCTAATTTTTAAAAACTCCATATCATAACTCATTGCTAAGAATCTATTGTAAAGAATTATTATTGAAATTATTAAAATTAAATCTACTATTCCCATTGAAATTAAGTCATTTAAATCTATTAATAAGATATTTCCAAATAAATAGCTCATAGCATCTGCATGATAACCGGGAGATAGAGATAAAAATATAATACCTATACTCATTCCTATTGCCCAAATAACTCCTATTAAACTATCTTTTCTATGAGGAAATTTTATAATTATAAGTGCTAAAATAAGAGCTAAAATTATGGTAAAAATTGTAGTAGTAAGTAATATAGAAGATGATAAAAAAATTCCTAGTCCAATTCCTCCAAAACTTCCATGAGCTATACTTCCTGTAATAGAAGTTGCTTTGTTAATTACTATTAAACTTCCAATAATTCCTATTGCTATGCTAAGAAATATTGAAGCAAAGAAAGAGTTACTAATTAAATCCCACACTAACTATCCTTTAAAAAATCTATAAGTTCTACTTCGCAAAAATGAGCATCTTTTGGAATATTTAGTTTTGGTCCTTCATGAATTATTGCTTTTTTATGAATATAGGCTATTTTATCTACGTTTCTTAATAAAATCTTTATATCATGACTTACAACAATTCTTGTAATATTAATCTTTTCTATTAAATCTAAAATCTCTTTTTGACCCTTTATGTCAATTGCACTTGTAGGTTCGTCCATAATTATTATTTTAGGTTCGCTTACTAAAGCTCTTGCTATTAAAACTTTTTGCCTTTGCCCTCCTGAGAGGTCTTTTATTTTTCTGTCTTTTAAATTTAAAATATTTAATCTCTCAAGCGTTTTAAGTGCTATTTGTTTATCTTTTTTTGAATAGAAAAATTTATTTTTTTTAAGTCTTCCTTGTAACACAATATCAAATACAGTAATTGGGATATCAAGAGAAAAGTTTGTATGTTGAGGTACATATCCTATCATATAAGAAGCTTTTTTAGGAGGAAGAGAATAGATTTTTATATCTCCTTTTGTTGGTTTTAAAAAACCTAAAATAAGTTTTAAAAGAGTTGTTTTTCCCCCTCCATTTGGTCCTATTATTGCCATAAATTTATTTTCTTCTAAAGAGAAATTAATATCTTCTAATACCCACTCTTTATCGTATTTAAAGTATAAATCTTTTACTTCAACTATTTTCATTTAAGTGCTTCTATAAGTGTTTTCATTGTATAAAACACATTTTCATTTAATGGAGATAATTCTATTACTTTTGCTTTTAGCCTTTTAGCAATAATTAAAGCATATTTTTTAGGAAATTCTGGAGAAATAATTACAGTTTTTACATTCTCTTTTTTTCCTATTTTGATTACTTTTTCTAAAAATGCAAAGCTTGGTGTTTTTCCATCTTTTTCTAGAGCAATTTCTTTAATTAGGAAATCTTTTGCAAAATAGTAAAATGATGGATGAAAAGTAATAAATGCTTTTTGTTTTATTGTTTGAAAACCATAAAGTTCATAATAGTCTAAATCTTTAATTAATTTATTGTAATTAAGAACATAAGCCATTTTATTTTTTGGGTCCATTCTGATTAAAGTATTTAATATAACTTTTGCTTCAAGCATTAACATACTTGGACTTAGCCAGATATGAGGGTTTTTGTGTTTTATTAACATACTTCCAAAGTTTACAATTTTTATTTTTGGATTCATCTCTTTAATTTTTGGTAAATATTTTTTATCAAAAGGGACTCCTATAGTAAAATAGATATCTGAATTTTTAAGAGCTTTTAGCTGTTTAAATGTTGGAGAATATGTTGCAGGAGAACTTCCCGGTGGTACCATTACATTTACTTTTACATTAGGAGCAATTAGTTTAATTAAGCCTCTTTGAGGAGGAATTGTAACTGTTATATTTAACCCAAATAGAAAAACGCCGATAATTAATAAGAGTAATTTTTTCATAAATACCCCTTTTTTTTTTATAATTATACCACATCAGTTTTTGTTATAATTAATTAAAAAAGGATAATATTGGCTAAATTTTTTATTGTCATAGGAGTAATTTTTATTATAATAGGACTTTTTTTATATTTTAAATTTCCGCTTTTTAGATTACCCGGGGATATTGTTATAGAAAAAGAGAACTTTTCTTTTTATTTTCCTATTACTACATCTATTTTAATAAGCATTATTTTAACTTTGCTTTTTAAGGTTTTAAAATGAGACTTTTTATTGCTACACCTGTAAAGTTTAATTTGTATCAAGCATTAAAAAATGATTTTTCAAAAGTTGTTGAGGGCAAATGGGTTGAAGGGTGGAATTTGCATATTACTCATAAATTTATAGGCAAAGATAATCCTAGTAAATTTAAAAAGCCTCTTTTAATTCCTAATGAAAAAATAAAGATAAAAGGAGTTTCTACTTTTGATGATAGAGTTTTATTTTTAAAAGCTGATTTAAAAGAGATAACTTCTGAGATAAGTAAAGTATTTAATCTAAAAAGTAGTAAATTTACTCCCCATGTAACGCTTTGTAGAATAAAGAAGATAAAAGATAAGGAAAAGTTTTATAATTTACTTAAAAAGTGGCAAAATATTGAATTAGAAGTAGATTATGAAGTTTATCTTTATAAGTCAATTTTAACACAAAAAGGACCTATTTATGAAAAAATCTACAAATACTAAAGCAGTTGCTCTAAAATATAAAATGTATGAAGATAATGCTCCAAAAGTTATAGCAAAAGGAAAAGGAGAAATTGCAAAAAAGATAATTCAAAAAGCAAAAGAGTATGATATAGCTATTTTTGAAAATGAAGTATTAGCGGATATGCTTTTAGATATTGAAATTGATAATGAAATTCCTCCAAATCTTTATAAAGCAGTTGTTGATGTTTTTATATGGCTTTATTCATTAGAAGAGAAAGCTCAATTGAGTAAAGGATAAATATGGAATGTAAAAAAATCTTAAATGATTTAGGAGTAAATCTGTTTGAAGCTGTAAAGTATTTATAAAGATGCGAGTTTTTAATAGAAGAAGTTTTTTATTAATAAAATAAACAAATAAGTTTAGAATAGTTTAAAATTCTTAAAGGAGCATAACAATGGATAAAAAAATTTTATTAAAACTTGCAAGAATGGCAATTTTAGAAGAGTTTGAAGGAAAAAAACTGATTAATAAAGAAGATTTTTTAGCTAAATATCCGTTTTTAGCAGAAAAAAGAGCCTCTTTTGTAACTTTAAAACTAAAAAACAGACCAAGAGGTAGTAATTTAAGAGGATGTATTGGCTCAATTTTACCTTATAGACCTTTAATAGATGATATAATCTCTAATGCAAAAGCAGCAGCTTTTGAAGATCCTAGATTTTCTCCTTTAACTCCTCAGGAGTATGAACTTATAAAAATTGAAATAAGTCTTTTGACTATTCCTCAAAAAGTTGAATATGAAGATAAGAAAGATTTAATGCAAAAAATAAGACCGGGAGTTGATGGAGTAATTTTACATCTTGCAAATCATCAAGCTACATTCTTACCAAGTGTATGGGAAGAGTTGCCAGTTTTTGATCTGTTTTTTGCACATTTGTGTTTAAAAGCTGGGCTTCCGGGAGATTGTCTGATGTATCATCCTGTAATTTATACTTATCAAGCAGAAGAGATAGAAGAGGATTTGTGATTTAACATTTTTAAATCCTCTTGTCTATTTATATTAATTAGCTCTTTTTCTTTTATTTTTACTCTTCTTTTATTTATTCCAAATATTCTTAAATTTTTATTGAAGTTTTTTAGCATTAAATAATCATAATATCCTATTAAAGGATTTTTAGAGCTTACAGCTTTTTTATTAAGTAATTTTTTTATAGATTTTTTTGATACTAAAGGAGTATCAACACTTAATACAAATACTTTTTTTCTTTTTCTTATAATCTCTTCTAATGCAAAAATAGGAGCATAGATTTTTGATTTTTCTATAAAAAATGGATATTTTTTAAATTTCTTTTTTTTAGCTACAAAATAGACCTCTTTAAATATTTTTTTGCATTTTTTATATTGCATTTTATAAAATAGATATGATTTATCGCTTTTAAATCTACTTGATTTGCCTCCTACAAGAATAAAGCAAGGAATTTTATCTTCTAAATTCCCCACTTTTGCCTCCACTTTTATATTCAAGTCTAATATCGTATATTTCCATTTCTCTGTCAATTGCTTTTGCCATATCGTATATTGTTAAAAGCCCAATGCTTACTGCTGTTAGAGCTTCCATTTCAATTCCGGTTTTTGAAGTTGTTTTAGCTGTTACAACTATTTTAAAGCCATCTTCAAGAGTTTGAATATCTACATCAACCCCATCTATTAAAATATTATGACACATTGGGATAAGTTCGCTTGTTTTTTTGCTACCCATTATTGCTGCTATTATTGCAGTTTGAAGAACCGCTCCTTTTTTGGTTTTTTCATTGATTATTGCTTCTTTTGTTTCTTTTTTCATTCTTATTTTTCCACTAGCTATTGCAACTCTTTTAGTTATATCTTTTTCTCCTACATCTACCATTTTAGGATTGTTTTTTTCATTTATATGTGTTAGCATAGTTATCCTTTATAAACTTAATACCATTTTTATAGCTATTAAGTATAGCAAAATTCCTATAAGTTTTTTAATCTGTTTTTGATTTAAATGAAAATGCATTATATAATTTCCAATATATCCTCCAAATATTGCAGCAATTGTAGCAACCCCTAATAAAATCCAATCAATTTTTACTATACTTAGATAGGTTAAAAAAGCACTAAGAGTAGAAAAGGGTATAATAAAGCTCATAGTAATAGCAAGTTTTTTTGCATCAAATCCTAAAAGAATTAAAATTGGCATAAGCAAACTTCCACCACCAATTCCTAAAAGACCAGAAATTACTCCTACAAAACTTCCTAATACTACCATTACCCATTTTTGGGTATATTTAAATTTTGCTTCTTTTTTTCCAAAAAGTATCATACTACCTGCAAAAAATAAAAATCCTATAAATAAAATTTTTACTATTTTTTCTGGTATAAATTCTGATAGATAAGCTCCTATAGGAGCAGTTATTACAAGAGATAAAGCAAGAGGAAGGGCAAATTTAAAATCTAATACTTTTCTTTTAATATTCATAATAGTAGCTGTCATAGTAGTTGATGTATTTACAAATAATCCAATTGCTTTTGAGATATTAAACTCTACTCCTATCATATGTAAAATAGGCACTAAAGCAACTGCACTTCCTACCCCACCCATTGCAAATAATGTAGCAAGAATTAATACAATAAAAAAAGATTCTATATAAAACATCTTAAACCTTTAATTTTTTAGCTTCTCCGCCTTTTAGTGTTGATA
>CAZEOW010000053.1:0-6100 GCA_964514005.1 uncultured Nautiliales bacterium | reverse complement strand
AACTATAGAAAACAAGCAGAAGATCAAGCAGAAGCTAAAAAACCAGCTACAGTATTTGATTTCATTAAAGGATTATTCCAATAATCCTTTTTCCCCTATTATAACTACTTCAAATTCTAAATAATTAAAAGGGAATTCTTTAATAAATTTTTTTAATAAGTATGGGTTGGCAAAAATTTTTCCTTTCACTCCAGAAAATTTTATATATTTTAAAAGAGATAGTGGGTTATTAAAATATAATTTATCTTGATAAAGATGAATAGAAGGATTTAATATTTTTGAGAATTTTAAGATATCTTCTTTTGAATATATAGGAGAAGTTATTTTTAAGTAACTATGAAGGGTTTTAAAAGTATTTGAAGTAAAAATGGCAACTAAAAAGCTTTTATTTTGTTTTTTTATTTCATTAAAGATAAACTCTAAATCAGTGGCCCATTGAAGAGCGGAAAAAGAAACAATTTGTTCATAATTATATTTTTTTAATTTTTGCCATGTAAGAGGGTTATTAAAATCTAATAAGAGAGTATGGCAGGGATTTAGACTAAGCATTTTTTTACTCTTGTCAATTCCTAAATAGAACTCAAAATTTTTGTATTTACATAAACCTTCACTTCCACATCCTAAGTCTATAATTTTTTCTTTAGTATAAACAATATATTTTTTTATAATCTTTTTTTGAATTAAATTATATTGGCTATAACTATTAGCAAATTTTTCAAAATACATTTAATATCTCCTTTATTGTGATATAATTCTATCTAAAAAGGGTTTAGATGGTTACACTTTTTTTTAGTTTACAAATTATTTTAGGGATTGTAATTATTGGATTGGTATTATTACAAAAAGCTCAATCAATGGGTTTTGGTGCGTATTCAAGTAGTAATGATACTTTTTTTGGAGCGAAAGGTCCTATGAACTTTTTTGCTAAAGTTACTATTGTTTTTGGAATAGCTTTTGTTTTAAATACTTTAACTCTTGTATATCTTTATAATACTAAGCTAAAAGTATCTGCACTTGACAAAGTTCAAATTAAAACAGAAATTCCAAAAGTTCCTCTAAAATGAGATTTTTACTTTTCTTTTTACCTTTTTTATTGTTAGCAGATGCTCATATATTTGTCTTACATAGAATAGGAGATAATAGATATCCATCTACTAATACTTCTATTAATAAATTGGAAAAATATTTAAAGTATGTTACTACTAATGGCTATAAAGTAGTAACATTATCAAAACTTGCAAAAATGATAAAAAATAAAGAAAATATAGATAAAGTAGTAGTTTTTTGTGAAGATGATGGATATAAAAGTTTTTATAAAAATGGTCTTCCTTTATTTAAAAAATATAAAGTTCCTTTTACATTATTTGTTTATACAAAGGCTACTACACAAAAATGGGGTGATTTTATGAGTTGGAAAGAAGTAAGAAAAGCTTCTGAATATGGAGAACTTGGAGTTCATAGTTGGGCTCACCCACATTTAGCAAAACTTAGCAATCAACAAATTATAAAAAATACGAAAAAAGCAATAGGGGTTTTTAAAAAATACATAGGATATGTGCCAAAAATGTATGCTTATCCTTATGGTGAATATGATGAGAGAGTAAAAAAAATAATTAGTAAATATTTTGATGTAATTGTAAATCAAAATAGTGGTGCAGTTAATTTAGATTCTTCATTAAATGATTTAGATAGAATTGCCCTAACAGGTAGAGTAAATATTGCTAAGAAATTAAAGATAAAAGTATTAGATATTAAAGATTTAAAAATTAAAAGAAAAGGTAATAAAATTATTGCAATTAGCGGAAGAGTTAATAAACCTTATGTAAATATTTATATTACTGGATTTGGATGGAAAGGTGTAAAAGTTAAAAATGGCTTTTTTTATTTAAGACCTGAGTTTAAATTAAAAAGATACAGAAATAGAGTTATCATAAGATATAATTATGAAATGATTTCAAAATTAATTTTAAAGGAGGCAAAATGAATGAGGTATTTGATTATGCAAAAGAGCATATGCAAAAGAGTATAGATGTTTTAAAAAAAGATTTACAAACTCTAAGAACAGGAAAAGTATCTGTTCATGTGCTTGATGGAGTAAAAGTTGAATATTATGGTACTTTAACCCCTCTTAATCAGGTTGCTAATATTAACGCAGTAGATGCAACAACAATTGTAGTTAGTCCTTGGGATAAATCTATTATTAATACTATTGAAAGAGCTATTCAAGAAGCAAATGTAGGAGCTAACCCTAATAATGATGGAACTACTATAAAATTATATTTTCCTCCAATGACAGAAGAAGAGAGAAAAAAGCAAGCTAAAAAAGCAAAAGAATTTGGTGAAAAAGCTAAAATTGCTATTAGAAATGTAAGAAGAGATGCAAATGATAAAATTAAAAAAATGTTTAAAAATAAAGAAATTACAGAAGATGACCAAAAAAGAGGACTTGAAGAAATTCAAAAAATTACAGATGATTTTATTGCAAAAGTAGATGAGATAGTAAATAAAAAAATTGATGATGTAATGAGTGTATAAGGATTATTATGGATGTAAAAAAGATCTATGAAGACTATAAAGCCCTTTTAAAAGGGCATTTTTTATTAAGCAGTGGAAAGCATAGTGAATATTATCTTCAAAGTGCAAGGGTTTTAGAATATCCTGAAATTGCTCAAAAGCTTCTTACTGAACTTGCAGATGAGATTAAAAAAGCTGGTATTAAAGTAGATACTGTATGTTCTCCGGCAATAGGAGGTCTTTTAGCAGGGTATGAATTAGCAAGAGCTTTAGGAGTTAGATTTATTTTTACAGAAAGAGTAAAAGGAGAGATGACTTTAAGAAGAGGGTTTGAAGTAAAAGAAGGTGAAAAAGTTTTAATTTGTGAAGATATTATTACTACTGGTGGAAGTGCTATGGAAGCAGCAAGAGAAATTGAAAAAAGAGGAGCAAAAGTTGTAGCCTTTGCTGCAATTGCAAATAGAGGAGTTTGCAAAAGAGTAAATGGAAAAACTGATAGAAAACAAGAGTGTAAGTTAGCAGAAGATAAACCATTTTTTGCACTTGAAGATTTTGAGTTTGAAGTGTATGAAGCAGAAAATTGTCCAATGTGTAAAGCAGGAAGTAAACCTGTAAAACCTGGTAGCAGAGGAAATTAATGATAAAAGATCTTAAAAAGTGCTTAAAAGCTTTATAGCTTTAAGTTTATATTATTTTCTTTTTTTCTCTTTAATTGGTGATTATGTTATTTTTATGCCAAAATATTTTAAGGAAATAGGCTTTTCTTCTTTTGAAATTGGTGTTATTTTTGCAATGATGCCAATAGCTAGATTTATTACTCCTTTTTTATTCTTAAAAAAAGAGTTTACAAAAAAAGATTTTTTATTTTCTATTTTTATTTCTACTTTTGCTTCATTTTTACTTTTAAGTAATAATTTTTATTTAGTTTTGTTAGCTTTCTTTTTAATAGGAGCTTCTTTTAGTGTAGTTTTTCCTTATATTGAAGCTATTGCTATTTCAAAACTTTCTACAAAATATGGACAAGCACGATTATTTGGTAGTATTGGTTTTATGTTATTTGGAATAGTTTTTTCCTATATAAAGGTTAATTTGGTATATTTTTTTATTTTTTTGATGATTATTACTAATTTAACTTCATTATATTTTCTACACGATAAAAGTGTTAAAAAATCTACTAAAAAGATAGATTTTAAAAAAGCTTGGAGATTTTGGGTTAGTGTGGTTTTACTTCAGATTAGTTTTGGAGGATTTTATAATTTCTTTACTATTTATAACTTAAATTATGGAATAAAAGAAGAATATATTGGCTGGCTTTGGGCCATAGGAGTAATTTTTGAAATAGGTGTTTTTATTTTTCAACATAAGTTTATAGGAAACAGAGCTTTATTTTGGATAAAAATTTCAATTTTTTTAACTGTTATTAGATGGTTTTTATTGTATTTATTTGCAGGAAATTTATTTATAGTGGCTTTTAGTCAAACTATTCATGCTTTTTCTTTTGCTGTTTTTCATACAGCTGCACTTTTATATTTATCTAAAATTTATGAAAATAAAACTTTAGCCCAACAATTTTACGCAGGTATTGGTTATGGTTTTGCGGCATTTTTAGGAAGTATTATTTCTGGATGGTTATATGGGGATAAATTATTTTTATATGAAGCTTTAATAGCCTTTTTAGGATTTTTGATGATAAGGAAATAGATGTTTAGTAAAAAAATTTATGATAGAAAAATAAAACTAAATTATGAAAATACTCTTATAATAGGACCAAAAGGTGTTGGAAAAACTTTTTTAGTTTTTAATTTTTTAAAAGATTTTAACGGAAAATATAGTTATGTAGATTTTGAAGATTATAGGGAAAAAGTTATAGATTATAGTGCTGATTTAATTATATTTGATAACTATGATTTTTCTGTTGATATTCCAAAAGATAAGGTGGTGTTCGTTTTATCAAGTAAAAAGTTTGATTTAGAAAATTTTAAAAAAATCTATTTAAAGGGATTAGATTTTGAAGAATTTTTTTCTTTTAACACTTCAAGTGGGGTAACTCATACTTTTGATAAGTTTTTAAAAATGGGAAATTTACCAAGAAGTGTCTTTTTAGATGAATTTTTTAGAGAAGATTATTTAAAATGTGTTTTTAATACTCTTCCTTATCCCAAAGAAATTTTAAAATTCTTTTTCTCTCATATAGGAGAAAAGTTTACTCTTTATCAAATTTACCAAATTTTAAAAAAAGAGATAAAAATTAGTAAAGATAGTTTTTATAAGATTACCAATGAATTATTAGAAAATAGAATACTTTTTGAAGTGCCAAAATTTAACTCTCCAAAGTCTCCTAAAAAGTTTTATAGTTATAATTTTGCTTTTAAAAATATTTTAACTAATAGAAAAAATGTCTTGTTTACGTTTGAAAATATTATATTTTTGGAGTTAAAAGGAGAAATTTATTATAAAGATAATTTAAGTTTCTATATACCTGAGAAAAATCTTGGTATAATGGTTTTACCATTTGCTAATGAAGATGTTATAAGAGAAAAAGTTTTAAAAGTAAAAGATGTTGAAAAAATTAAGGTCATTACAATTTCTAATGAAGTTGAATTTGATTGTGAAAAATTTAAATTGGAGGTGATACCATTTTGGAGATGGGAATTTGCGGAATAGATGAGGCAGGAAGGGGACCAATAGCAGGACCTTTGGTGGTTGTTGGGTGTATTTTAAAAAAAGAGATAAAAGGACTTAATGATTCTAAAAAATTAACTCCTAAAAAAAGGGAAATACTTTTTAAAGAAATTAAAGAGAATTCTATTTATCATATTGTATGGAAATGGCCTAAAGAGATAGACAAAAAAGGATTGAGTTTAGTTATTCGAGAATCATTGATTGAAATTAAGGAAAAATTAAAAGCAAAAGAGTATATTTTTGATGGGAATTCTTCTTTTGGAGTGAGTGGAATTAAAACTTTAGTAAAAGGAGATTCTTTAATTAAAGAAATCTCTGCAGCAAGTATTTTGGCAAAAGTGAGTAGAGATAGGTATATGATAGAAATTGATGAAAAATATCCTTATAATTTTAAAAAACATAAAGGATATATTACAAAAGAACATATTTTAGAGATGCAAAAGTATGGATTAAGTGATATTCATAGAAAAAGTTACAAATTAAAAGCTTTAGAAAAAACTTTATTCTAAAGGAGAGGTTTGAAGAAAATTGTTTTATTATTAAATTTTGTTTTTGTATTTGGGGCTTTTCCAGATTGGTTTTATAAAATACCTAATATCTATCAACAAAAAAAGGCTTTTGTAGAAATTTTATTGCCTCTTATTAAAAATGAAAACAGAAAAATTTTGTCTTTAAGAAGAGAACTTATTAAAATATTTAATACTCCAAATTATATTACAAATAAAAAGTATGTAGCCTTTTTATCTCAAATAGCAAAAAGATATAGAATAAAAGATATAACTAATAAAAGAGAATTTTTAATTAAAATTAATACTATTCCAAATTCATTAGTTCTTGCTCAAGCCGCTCTTGAGAGTGGATGGGGTAAGAGTAGATTTGTAAGAGAAGCTAATAATATTTTTGG
>CAZEOW010000052.1:0-6538 GCA_964514005.1 uncultured Nautiliales bacterium | reverse complement strand
TAACAACTCTTAATTCTTCTTTTGTAAGTTTTAATCTGTTTTTTTGTGTTAGGATCATTGTTTTCATATAAACATTATATACGATATTCGATATAATGTCAAAAAGCTCTCCTCCCCGCCTTTAAAAGGCGAGGTTTCCGAGCTTAAGGGGTTATAATGAAATATCTAATACTCTTAATAGCTATATTTTTAAATGCGTTTGATGTTGAATTTATTAAAGTTTATAAAAAATATATTATCCCAAAAGAAGATGCTGTATTAATAAAAACTAAAAAAGCACTCTCTTTTCCTTTTAATTTTATTAAAACCTCAAATGGTTATATATTATATGGAGATATAGATCAAATTAATATGTATCTTGAAAATGATTTTTATGCTCCAGATGATGCAAAATTTGAAAATATTAAAATAGCTTTTATAGATAAAGACAAAATCCAATATGAAATAATAAAAAAAATAAAACGCACTTATAAAACTTGCCAATTAAAAAAAATAGAGTTTTTAACTCTAGATGAAGATCAAATTATTACAAAACCCTCAACTATAAAAGAAAAAGTAAAAATAATTCTAAAGTGTAAATAATGAATATAAAAATAGTAAGTGCAGGAAAAACAGAAATATTTAATTTTGCAATGCCTATTGGAGTTGGACTTATTGAAAGTGCTATAAATCTTACAAAATTATGTGAATTTGATAGACCAGATTATCTTATATTTATAGGAAGTGCTGGAAGTTATGGTAAATTAAATATTTTTGATATTATTGAAAGTAAAACTGCTTCAAACATAGAAAACTGCTTTTTTAAAAAAGAATGCTACACACCCATTGATAATATTATCTCACTTGAAAATGTTTCACATGAAACAAAGATAGTAAATTCATCTAACTATATAACTACTAATCCTTCCCTAGCAAAAGCCTATTTAAAATTAAATATTCAGGCAGAGAATATGGAGTTTTTTTCTGTTTTAAAAGTTGCAAAAGAGTATAATATTCCAGCAAAAGGTATATTTATAATTACAAACTACTGCAATGAAAATGCCCATAAAGAATATTTAAAAAATATTAAAACAGCAAAAGAGAAGTTAACTTCTTACATAAAAAAAACATTATAAAAGTTATTTTTTCTTTACGATATTTTGGACTAAAAAGTAAATAAGCGTGTAAGAGATATTTTGCATATCTTGTGGATTTAAGTTTATATTTTTTTATCTAAAACTGCTGATAGAGACAAGCAAGCAAAAAGTCTAAAAATAGGGGTGGAACGCTGCTCCGAACTTATGCCTATGGAGGTAGTTTTGGTGGCGGAACACTCTTAAAGAGTAATCTAAAGTCATTTATCTATGAAACAGGAAGCTCCATTCCTTTATAGCGAGCGGGGTGGTTCACTCAGTGCAGTTTACACTCTTCCCAGTCAAAACTTTCCATAGCTTCTTGAGTTACCTTATAACTACAAAATTTAGGTCCACACATACTGCAAAATTCCGCTTCTTTAAATACTTCTTGAGGTAGTGTTTCATCATGATACTCTCTTGCTCTTTCAGGATCAAGTGCAAGTTCGAATTGTTTATTCCAATCAAAGTGATATCTTGCATCACTCATTGCATCATCTTTATCTCTTGCACCAGGAATTTTTCTTGCTATATCTGCAGCGTGAGCCGCAATTTTATAAGCCATCATTCCTTCTCTTACATCCTCTTCATTAGGAAGCCCTAAGTGTTCTTTTGGTGTAACATAACATAGCATACTAACTCCATACCAAGCTGCCATTGCTGCACCAATTGCACTTCCTATATGGTCATATCCAGCACCAATATCTAAAACAAGAGGCCCTAATACATAAAAAGGAGCTTCGTGGCAATAGATTTGTTCTAATTTTACATTTCTTTCAATTTCATTAATCGGAATATGTCCCGGTCCTTCAATCATTACCTGAACATCTTTATCCCACGCTTTAAGTGTTAATTCTCCTAAGACTTTAAGTTCTTCTAATTGAGGTTTGTCACTTGCATCATATAAACATCCGGGTCTTAATGAATCTCCAAGAGATAAAGATACATCATATTTTCTACAAATATCTAAAATATCATCAAAAACAGTATAAAAAGGATTTTCCCTGTGATGTTTTAACATCCAAGAAGCTGTAAGACTTCCACCTCTGCTGACTATTCCCATTTTTCTTTTTGCAACAAGAGGCATATGTCTTAAAAGAAGTCCCGCATGAATAGTAAAATAACTAACTCCTTGTTTTGCCTGTTTTTCTAAAACTCTTAAAATATCATCGTATGTAAGTTTTTCTATATCTCCTATTTCATCGATAATCTGATACATTGGAACTGTTCCAATTGGCACAGGCGAAGCTTTGATTATTGCTTCTCTAATTTCATCCATATTTTTTGCACCTGCACTTAAATCCATAACAGTATCGGCACCGTATTTTACAGATGTTTTAAGTTTTTTAACTTCTTCTTCTATATCGCTCGCAAGAGCACTTGCTCCGATGTTTGAATTAACCTTTGTTTTTGTAATTCTGCCTATGCCCATTGGTTTTAAATGGATATGATTAATATTTGCTGGAATTATCAGTCTTCCTCTTGCAACTTCGCTTCTTATTAATTCAGCCGGTAAATTTTCTATTTTTGCAATATATTCCATTTCTTCTGTAATAATACCTTTTTTAGCATAATACATCTGCGTGCGGGTTTTGTCGTTCATTCTTTTTTTAATCCATTCACTTCTCATCAAATTCCTTTTAGATATTTTCTCGGAATTTATCCAAAAAAGCTTAAAATTAGCTTAAAAAGTTTTGTTATAATACTATTTATCTTTATATCTTATATTCAATAAAAGATGGCATAAAAATTTTATAAACTTCTTATAAGAAAAGATAGTTTACAACTGCTAAAGAAATAAAATAAAAATCTTCCTAAAATTAAATAATTAACTACTACTTATTGTATAATTTCGTAACACTTTTTTCAAAGGATTAAATTGATTAGTTTAATAGTTTTAAGTGCTGGAAACTCTACACGATTTAATTATTCCATAAAGAAACAATGGTTAAGAGTAAATAAAAAACCTCTGTGGCTTTTTGTAGCAGATAGATTAAATAATTTTTATCCTTTTAGTAAAACCATTATAACAGCAAATCCTAAAGATGTAAGATTATATAAAAAACTTAGCAACTATACAATAGTTCCAGGAGATAAAGAAAGACAACTTAGCTTAAAAAAAGCTTTAGAGTTTGTAGACACAGAGTATGTAATGGTAACAGATGTTGCAAGAAGTTGTATACCAAAAGAAATAATATTAGATTTAATAAACAATAAAGCTGATTGCACTGCACCTTACTTACAACCTGTAGATACAGTAGTATATGAAGATAAAACAATAGATAGAAATAAAGTAAAACTTATCCAAACACCTCAGCTTAGCAAAACTTCTATATTAAAAAAAGCTTTAAATACAAACAAAATCTTTACAGATGAAAGAGCTGCAATTGAAAATATTAATGGAAACATAAAATATATAAAAGGTTCTAAAGAGAGTAAAAAAATTACCTTTTTTGAAGATTTAGACCTACCTTGCTTAAAAAGACCTTCTAAAGATATCTTAATTGGAAATGGATACGATACTCATAAATTTGAAAAAAATAAAAAAATGGTATTAGGAGGAGTTAAAATAAATACAGATTATGGATTAAAAGCTCATAGCGATGGAGATGTTGTTATTCATTCATTAATAGATGCTCTTCTTGGAGCAGCTGGATTTGGAGATATTGGAGAATTTTTTCCAGATACAGACGAAAAATATAAAAACATCTCAAGCGTAGAGTTATTAAAAGAAATTAAAAATATCCTAACATACACGGGGTATGAAATAATTAATGCGGATATTTCAATAATAGCCGAAAAACCGAAACTTAAAAAGTATAAAACCGAAATTCAAAGAAATTTATCCACACTTTTAAATGCAAAAGTAAATGTAAAAGCAACAACAAACGAAAAAATGGGATTTATAGGAAGAAGTGAAGGAATTGCTGTAATATCTAGCGCAACATTAAAATATAAGGATTGGTATGAAGATTATAATAGTAGAAAATGAGTTATATTTAGCTCAAAGCATTCAGAATAATTTAAGCGAAAAATTAAATGCAAGATGTGAAATATATGCTTCTTATAACGAAGCTATAAAAACAGATGGAGATATTTACATTATAAATACTAATCTAAATGGAAAAATGGAACCTTTAATTGAAGAAAAAAAAGATAAAATTATTCTTTTACTTGCTCCATATGTTACCCATACAACAGTTACACACCCTATAGAAATAGGAGCAGATGATTATTTGCAAAAACCTTTTTCCATTGAGTCTTTAATAAGAAAGATTATTCATTTAAAAGAGTTTTACAATCTAAAAAAAAGAGTCAAATCACTAGAAAATTTTATAGAATTCATATTAGATGATATTGAAACAAAAGAGATAACTTTTAAATTTCCTCTTTTTATAAAAACAAATTGTAAAAAAGCTATTGACAAACTTCTTTTTAATTATGCTAAAAAGAATAACCTTTTAATAAAAATAATAAATTTAAATAAGATAAAACTTAATGAGATAAATAATAGTAAAACCATTTATTATGCAAAAGAATTTAAAGATAAAACAGATATTTTAATAAAACTTTCAAAATTCAAATCTGTTATATTAGTTCCTAAAGATTTTCAGAGTGCTTATTTAAATTATAATTTTATAGAAATAGAATTTCCAAAAAAAGTAATAGATGAAGATATAATACTCTCTATCGAAAACTACATTAAACATATAATCCTTACACACCAACATAAATTTCCAGATACAGAACTAAGCAGAAGACTTGGAATTAGTAGAAAAAGTCTTTGGGAAAAAAGGAAAAAGTATGGTATCTTTAAACAAAAGTAAAATCTTTATAGATAAAGAAGCTTATAAAACTCTTGCAATGGTGCAAGCTGGACTTTTAAATCCAATTGATAAATTAATGAATTTAAAAGAAGCAAAAATAGCAGATGAAAAGAAAGAATATAAAGGAGAATTTGTTCCATTTTCTTTTATTTTAGCTCCAGCTGGAAAAAGAAATGAAGAAGTATTAAAATCAAATCCCTCTCAAATAGAACTTTTTTGCGAAAATAAAAAAGTAGGAGAAATAGAGGTTGAAGAAATTTATGAAATAAACCCTTTAAAAAGATTAGAAATAATATATGGTACAAAAGATTATAAAAATTATCCTCAAGTAGAAAAAACATTAAAAAGACTTGGAAAATATGCCATTGCTGGCAAATTTATAGTAGAAGATACAGATATAAAAAAACAGATAGATTATACAAAAGAGAGAATAAAAAATTGCCAAAACGTAGCTGCAATTACAATGCATGCAAAACCTATTCATAGAGTTCACGAAAAAATTATAAGAAGTGCCCTTGAAAAAAATGATTTAATATTAATTTTTCTAATAAAAGATATAAAAACAGATGAAATTCCTTATGAATTAAGATATGAAGCACTAAATTATATAGCTCAAAACTATTTTCCAAAAGATAAAATTATAATTGTCCCTCTTTTAAATACTTATATATTCTCAGGAGTAAACGAAGCTATTCTTGATGCAATGATAGCAAGAAATTTTGGTGCAAATAAATTTATAATAGGACAAACTCATAAAGGACTTGGAATATATTATGAAGCAAATCACATTAAAAATATTTTTGATGATATAAAATTAGGAATAGAGATAGAAACAATTAATGAATACGTATATTGCGACAAATGCAAAACAATAGTAAGTATAAACTCTTGTCCTCATGGAAGTCATCATCATATAAGTTATCATAGCGATTCAATATTTGAACTTCTAAAAACAGGTCTTATGCCTCCTACTATTTTAATGAGAAAAGAGATTAGTGCAAAATATTTAGCAAAACTTTACCCAAATAGATTTAATAATCTTCAAAAACTTTATTACGATATATCTCCAAATAAAGGTATTATAGAAAACAATAACGATGAAGATTTTTATATTTCACTTATGAAGCTATATCAGACAAGCTCTTTAACATAGGAGAAATCATGAATAAATTCAAATGGTTTTTAATTACAGGTTTTTTTTCAGGACTACTTCCTAAAGCTCCCGGAACTTGGGGAAGTTTAGTAGCTACTATTTTAGCAGCTATTATTATATACTTTTTACCAAACCCTCATACAACTATTTGGCTTTTAATAGTTTTATTTTCTATAATCGGCTTTAAATTTATAAACGAATATGAAGAAAATGAAGGAGTGCATGATGATAAAAGAATAGTAATAGATGAGTTTGTTGGAGTTTTAATAAGCATAGGTTTATTTGCTTCTTTAAAAGAAGATATGTTTATAAAACTATTTTTAGCATTTATCTCTTTTAGAATACTTGATATTTGGAAACCTTCAGTTATAAAAAAAGTTGACCAAATGCCAAAAGCCTTAGGAGTTATGGGAGATGATATTTTAGCAGGTATTTTTGGAGGAATA
>CAZEOW010000051.1:0-6559 GCA_964514005.1 uncultured Nautiliales bacterium | reverse complement strand
TTCTCCGTTTATATATAAATTATCTACTTCATTAGTATGTAAAATAATTTGAAGAGGTAAATTCTCTTTTGATGTTTTATTTGGCAGTTTAAATGTAATAATATCTGCATCTTTTCCTACTTCTAAACTTCCATTATTTAAGTTTAGAGCTTTTGCAGCATTTATTGTTATAGCTTTTAATAAATCTTTTGCTAAATATTTTGGATGTAAATCTGTATGCATTAAAAGTGCACTTCTAATTTCTTTAAATAAATTTAAAGAGTAATTAGAGCTTTTCCCGTCGGTAGCTACGGAATAATCAATTGAGCAATTTTTGATTTTTTCTAAATTTAAAAGACCTACATTTAATAGTCTATTTGAAATAGGGCAATGAGTTACAAATCCATTTAGTTTTTTTATTGTTTGCAGTTCTTCTTCTGTTGCATAAACACAGTGAATAAAATTAGTATGAGTGTCTTTAAACATTTCTAAAAACTCTTTTGAATTTAATAAAGGTTTTTTTAATTTAAATTGTTCAAAAAATATTTTAAATTCTCCTTCTGCTTTATCAAGCCATTTTCTTTCAGCTTTACTTTCCATAAAATGAGCTTGAATAGGTAGATTTTCTTTTTTTGCTATATTAATTATTTTTTTCATTAAAATAGGATGGACTGAATAAGGTGAGTGAATAGAAATTCCTACTTTAAAATTATCATTTATATATTTTTTAGACTCTTTAAGTCTTTCTAAAAAATCGTGAAAAAGAACATCTACTGCTGCAGGTGAAGAGCCTATAATTTCATTATAATAAACAACTTTTAAAGGAGAGTGTTTTAAATATTTTAAATCATTTCCAGTTGAGCTAATTTCTCCAAAAGCACATATTCCGCTCTTTTTCATTTCTTCAATTGCTTTTTTATAACACTCTCCTTTGCAAGATACGAATAAATGTTCTCTTTGCTCTATAACTGAATTTAGCCAGTTTATAAAATTTCCATATTCAAGAGAAGTGGAGTTTGAACTAAATTCTAAATGTACATGTGAATTTATAAGAGCGGGCATAATTACAGAATTTTTTCCCAAATCTATTAAAGGATAATCGCCTAAATTATAACCTATATCTACTATTTTTTTATCAAATAAAATTTCAGCATTTTCTAAAATTTCATAGTTGTCATTCATTGTTAAAATATAATCTGCTTTTAATCTTATCAAGTTCATCCTTTTTTATTTTTTTAGCAAAAGTTATACCAAAAATATAGTAAAATTTCATAAAAAAGGAGAAAGAATGAAGATAAAAGTAATTCATGGACCTAATTTAAATATGCTTGGAATTAGGGAAGTACAAATTTATGGCCCTATGAAACTTGAGGATATTAATAAAAATATGGAAATTTTTGCAAAACAAAATGGATTTGATATTGAATTTTTTCAATCAAATCATGAAGGAGATATTGTAGATGCTATTCAAGAATCTTTAACAGATGGAACGAATGGTATTATTATTAATCCAGCCGCTTATACTCATAGTTCTATTGCTATAAGAGATGCTATAAGAGCAGTAAGTTTACCGGTTATTGAAGTTCATTTATCAAATGTTGCTGCAAGGGAAGATTTTAGACATAAATCTATGATTTCTGATATAGTAGCTGGGACTATTACAGGTTTTGGACCATTTAGTTATCATTTAGGGCTTATTTCAATGATTCAAATTTTAAATGAATTAAAGCAAGCAAATAAACAATGAATTATATAGTAAATAAAGAAAACGAAATTTATTATGAATGTGGTTTTTCAAGTGATAATGCTCTTTTTCTTTGTTTAGATTCATATAGATATCTTTTAACAGATGGGAGATATGTTCTAGAAGCAAAAGAAGAAGCAATAAATGTTGAGGTAATTGAAGCAAGAGACTTAATAAAAAAAGCAAAAGAACTGATTTTAAAGCATAGAGTTAAATATGTAAAACTTGATCCTTATAATTGGAGCAAAAAAGAGTTTGAAGAATTATCTAAAGTAACTACTATAAAAGAAGAAGTATTTTTTTCTCATAAAAAAAGAATGATAAAAACTGAAAAAGAGCTTGAGATTATTAAAAAAGCAGTAGAAAAAGGGGCTCTTGCTTTTGAAGAGTTTAAAAATTATATAGCTAAGGTAGATGAGTTTGAATTGAGTTATAGATTTAAAGAACTTTTAACCCAAAGAGGAAGAAGAGAACTTAGTTTTGAGCCAATTGTTGCTATTAATGAAAATGCAGCTAAACCTCATGCAAGAGTAAGTAGTAAGATTTTAAAAAAAGGTGATTTACTTTTACTTGATGCGGGAATAAAGTATAAAAGATATTGTTCTGATAGAACAAGAACTATCTCTTTTGAAGATGAAATTTCTATGTCAAAAAATCAAAAATTTAAAGATAAATTTGTTCAAAAAATTTATGATATTGTAAGAAAAGCTCAAGAAGAAGCTATTAAAGCTATTAAAGTAGGTAAAAAAATAAATGAGTTAGATAAAGTTGCAAGAGAAGTTATTGAAAAAGCGGGATATGGAAAATATTTTGTGCACTCTTTAGGGCATGGAGTTGGACTTGATATTCATGAATGGCCTTATGTAAATTCAAGAAACGAAACTTTAATTCAAAATGGAATGGTATTTACAATAGAACCAGGCATATACCTTCCAAATAAATTTGGAGTAAGAATTGAAGATATGGTAATGATAAAGAATGATAAAGTAATTGTACTAAGTGAAGAGATATGATTATAAAAACAACTTTTTTTCCAGCAAAAATAAAAAAGAGCACTAAACCTAACAAAGCTTTAATTGGGGTAGGATGTAATTTGGGTAATTGTATTAGAAGATTTAAAAAAGTTTATAAGTTTTTAAATTTTCATCCTAAAATAGATATTGTTCAGACGTCAATAATTTATAAAAATCCTCCTTTTGGATATTTAAATCAGCCAGATTTTTACAATACAATTTTTGTTATAAGAACTACTTTTTCAGTTTATGAACTTTTATATTTTCTATTGTATACCGAAAAAAAATTTGGTAGACAAAGAAGTTTTAAAAATGCTCCAAGAACTTTAGATTTAGATATAATTATGTTTAATAATCTTTTAATAAATAAAAAAGATTTAAAAGTTCCTCATCCTTTTTTTAAAGAGAGAAGTTCTGTATTAGTTCCATTAGCATTAAAGGATTAAATTGAAACTAAAAACTTTTTCAGCTCCTACATATTCGGAAGCTTTAAAAAAAGTAAAAGAAGAGCTTGGAGATGATGCTGTTATTGTTGCAACTAAAGAGATAAAAAAAAAGAGTTTAACTTCACCGGGCTTGTATGAAATAGTGGTTGCGGTTGAAGATAATAATTTAAAAAAAGAAGATAAACAAGAAGTTTTAGAAGATGTTATGTTAAAGCTCTCATCTGCAGCAAAAGAGATCACTTCTATTTCTAAAGAAGTGGAACCTACTCAAAAAAGAGTTGTAACTTCTCAAAAAAAGAGTGAGGAATTAGAAGAGTTAAAAGAGAAAATTGCCCAGATTTCTGATACTTTAAAGTTTTTACAAGCTACTATGTGGGATATGGTAAATAAAAAAGAAGAGATTGAAGTTCCTCCTGAATTTAGTGAGATTTATGCACTTTCTCGTGCAAGTGGGATAGATGATAAACATTTAGATGAAATTATGAGGTTAACAATTAAATATATGCCTTTTAAAATGAGAAAAAAGAGAGAAACTATAAAAAGATATTTTCATACCCTTTTAAAAAAGATGATTCCTGTAAGGGTAGAGAGAGAAATTAAGCCTCCCCATAAAAAGATTATGATGTTTGTAGGTCCTACAGGAGTTGGAAAAACTACTACTATTGCAAAACTTGCAGCAAGATACGCTTATAAACTTTCAAAAAGACATAAAGTTGGTATAATAACTTTAGATACTTATAGAATTGGAGCAGTTGAGCAGTTAATGACTTATGCTAAAATGATGAAGCTTCCTATTGAAACAGTAGTTGATCCTGTTGATTTTAGTGAAGCACTTGATTCTTTAAGACATAATGAATATATTTTAATAGATACGGTTGGAAGTTCTCAGTATGATAAGGAAAAAATAGAAAAGATTCAATCATTTTTAAAAGTTGATACTTTTGCGGAAATTAATGTAAATTTAGTTCTTTCAGCTGTAACTAAATATAATGATTTATTGGATATTTATAAAAACTATTCTGTTTTACCGATAGATACTTTTGTGTTTACTAAGCTTGATGAGACTAAAACGTATGGAAATGTTTTTTCTTTGCTTATTGAAACAAAAAAACCTGTAAGTTATTTTTCAATAGGACAGGAAGTTCCTGATGATCTGATGGAGGCGGGGGCGGATTATTTATTAAAAGGAATTTTAGATAAGGAGTTTAATTGAAAACTCAAGCAGATAAATTAAAAGAATTAATAAAAACTCAAAATCGTCCAATAAATACAAGATTTATTGCTATTACAAGTGGTAAAGGTGGAGTAGGCAAAACTACTTTAACAGCCAATTTAGGATATGCTTTATATAAACTCGGGTTTAAGGTAGCTTTGTTTGATGCAGATATAGGTCTTGCAAATTTAGATGTATTGTTAAAAGTTAATCCTAAAAAGAATATTTATAATGTATTAAAAAATGAGTGTTCTTTAAAAGATATTATAGTTGAAATAGATAAAAATTTTATACTCATACCGGGTAAGAGCGGGGAAGAAATTTTAAATCTATTTGATGAACATACATTAGAAAATTTTTTTAGTGAGCTTGATATCTTGAATGATTATGACTTTTTATTAATAGATACAGGAGCAGGTATTGATAAAAAAGTTCAGATGTTTTTAGAAGCAGCTGATGATGTAATAGTTGTTACTGTTCCTGAACCGGCTGCTATAACAGATGCTTATGCTATGGTAAAAATTATTAGCGAGAAAAAAGATATTGTCTATATGCTTTTAAATGAGGTTAATTCTGAAAAGGAGGCGATAAATATATTTGGCAGAATTCAAAATGTTGCAAAGGCTAATTTAAGAGAAGATTTTATACTAAAAATGATAGGGTTTCTTAAAAAGGATAGGGTTATTATTAATTCCTCAATAAATAGAAAATTATTTACTAAAGAAGAACCATATTCTAATGTTAGTGAGCAAGTTTTAAGTGTTGCAAAAAAGATTGCTAAAATTTCGGAACGAAATGTGCTTGAGAGTAAAGAAAAAGGAATTAGAAGGTTTTTTAAAAGACTTTTTGCTAACTTTTAAGGAGTATGATGAGAGGAGAAAATTTTATCTATTTTTTATCAGTAAGTGGTTTTTTTTTAGGTATTATTTTTGGAATCTTAAAAGAGTTAGATATAAAAGCTTTTTTGTATTCTATTTTTCTTTTAACAGCACTATTTTATATTGTGGGATTAGGAGTTGTTACATTTTTTATTAAATACTTAGATATTAAAAAAATTATTTATCTTGATAAAAAAGAGATAGATTCAATTCTTGATATTCAGATAAAAGAGCTTGAAAAGAAAGAAGATTTTATTTATGAAAGTTATGAATTTATAAAAAAGATAAAAAATGATAGGATATAAAAATCCTTATGAAGAGAGTTTAAAATCTTTTCAAGACTCTTTAGCAGTAGATTATATGCCGGCTGTAAAAGCAATGGCGGCAAAATTAAAAGAGAGATTGCCAAGTAGTGTAGATTTTAATGATCTTGTTTCTATTGGATATGAAGAATTGGTAAAACTTTCAAAAAAATATGACCCTAAAAGAAATGATAATTTTTGGGGGTATGCTAAAACAAGAATATATGGGAGTATGCTTGATTTTTTAAGAAAACTTGATGTTGTTAGTAGAAGTGATAGAAAATTGATTAAAGAGATAGAAAAGATAACTGAATATTACTTAGCTGAATATAACGAAATGCCTACTAATGAATATTTGGCAGAAATCCTAAATATAGAGATTGAAAAGGTTAAAAAAGTAAAGCTTTCATCTGAAATATATAATGTAATGCCCATAGAAGAACAGCTTGAATTCTTTGAGAATATTTCAAAAAAAATTGAAGAAGAAGAGTTAATTGAAAATATTCAAAAAGTATTAAATAGTTTAAATAAAAATGAGCAGTTAATAATACAGCTTTACTATTTTGAAGAGTTGTCTTTAAAGGAAATTAGTGAAATTTTAGGGCTTACTGAAAGTAGAATATCTCAAATTCATAAAAAGGTAATAAAAAAAATAAGGAAAAGATTAAATGGCTGATATTTTATCTCAAGAAGAGATAGATGCTTTATTAGAAGTTGTAGAAGAAGAGAATATTAACCCTGAGGAACTCGATAAAGCAACTGATATTTTAGATAATAGGCAAATTACTCTTTACGACTTTAAAAGACCAAATAGGGTAAGTAAAGAACAACTCCGCTCTATCAGAGCTATTCATGATAAGATGGCAAGGAGTTTAGCAAGTGATATTTCATCTCTTATGAGAAGTATAGTTGAAATTCAGCTTCATTCAGTAGATCAGATGACTTATGGTGAATTTTTAATGAGTTTACCAAGTCCTACTTCTT
>CAZEOW010000050.1:0-6674 GCA_964514005.1 uncultured Nautiliales bacterium | reverse complement strand
ACACTAAGTAACGCCCTCATAAATTTCCTTTTTTATGAAATTGTATCATTTTTTAAATAGACTTTTACGTATTTTCCTTTTTCATTAAAGAAGATTTTATTACAAAAAGAAGTATTTTTAGTTATTTAAAAAAATTATTTTAAAACTTTAGGTCCTATTGAAATTATAAAGGTTGTATAACCGTTTTTACTTTTTACCTTAATATCTCCATCGCACTTTTCATTCATTATTTTTTTAGACATATAAAGTCCAAGTCCTGTTCCTTTTGTTCCTTTAGTAGTAAAATAAGGATTAAAAATTTTAGATAAAATTTCTTTTTGAATTCCTCCTCCATTATCAGTAAAACAGATATACATATGTCCGTTTTTTAACTCACAACTTATTTCTATTTTAGGATTTAATGTTTTACTTGCTTCAAAAGCATCTCTTGAATTTACTAAAATATTTATAAAAACTTGTTCTAGTAAAGTTTCATATCCTTTCATTTTTACCTTACTATTACATTCAGTCTTAATTTCTATATTTCTGTTTTTAAATTGAGATGAAACCAATTTTAATGCTTTATTTAAAGTTTTTTCAATAGAAAAAACTTTTGGTTTTGTTTCTGGTTTTGTAAAAGAGGAAAAATTATCGATAATTTCATTCATTCTCTTTACTTCCTGTTTAATCTTTTTACAACTTTCAATACACTCATCCTTATTAAAATTATTAAATACATTAAGACTTAGTAACATATTTTCAACATATAAAGATACTACATTTAAAGGTTGTTTCCATTGATGAGCTATCATACTAATCATTTCTCCTAACTGAGCCTGTTTTGACTGTTGTTGAATAATAAGATTTTTTTTAACATTTTCTTCTAAAACTTCCTCTATTCTTTTTTGCAGTTTCTCATTTGCTTCCATTAACTCTTCTGTAATTGCATTTAAAAAGTGTCCTAAAGATTTTTTAACAGATACAGATTTTTTATTTATATATATGTAATTGTTTTTTACTTTAAAATTTTTAAAAACTGTATGATTAAAATGCTCACTTAAAAATACAAAAACCACCCCTCCATTTTCAAAGCCGTCTTTTTTAGAATTATCATTTCCAAACTCTCCATATCCAAAAAAACCACTAACATTAGTTTGAGAGCTAATAAATTCAAGTTCTTTTGTGAATTCATCTTGTAAAGCTACTTTTTTTGCAATATTTCCATATATAAATACCCCTTCTATAGAAATTGAAGAAACAAGAGCTCTAATAGATTTAATAACATTATTAAAATATTCTAAGTTAGGGATTGCTATTTGAAGTTCTCCACCAACAACAACATCTCCGTTAAGAGTAACAGAGCGTTTATCTTTTTTTATAATTAATCTCAGATTGTTTTTATTAAATGCACAGCAAAAAGGGATTTCAGTTGAAGAGAAAGGTAACATTTCAACATATTCATCTCCTAAATACCTTTTTAAATAAGAGATAACATTTTCATTATCTATTTCATAAATTACATTTTTATCTGCTTTAGTAATATTAAACTTTTTCCCGATTTTTTTCCATCCAAATGTTCTTATAATATTAACTTCCAGATTTCCCTCTATTAAAGCAGCAACTACTCCATTTTTTAAAATCCCATCTTTTGAAAAAACATATGTATTGATAAAGTTTAAGTTATCTCCTCCTAATCCACCTACTATCGGTGGAAGATGAGGTTTTGAAAAGTATCCTTTTATTAAGTCAGAAGCATTTGAATTTAATCCATCGCAAAATACTATTACAAGTTTTGTATTTTCTGTTACAAAAGATGATATTTTTTCTCCCGCTTTAAAAGAAGAGATATCATTTATACTTAAAGTTTTAATATGAGATTTATCAAAAACTGAAAAACTAAATACAATTTTATTTTCTAAAAGCGAGTTTTCTATTATCTCTCCGCTTGTAGTAGTTCCTATAAACGATATATTGCTATAATTTTTTAAAACTTTAATAAGTTCCTTTGTAAAATCTTCACTAATATATCCGCTAAATATCTGAAGCAGTATTTCTTTGTCTTTTGGTATATTCTCTTTTATAAACTCCTCTAAATCTCTAAAACTTCTAAAAAGATAATTAAATACCTCCATAAAATTCCTTTATAAGTTTAGGTGCTGAAAAATAATATCCTTGCGAATATTCAATATTAAGCTCTTTTATAAGTTTCAAAATCTCTTCATCTTCTACAAATTCTGCTATAACTTCTGAACCTATATTTTGCGCAAAGTTTTTAATTGCTCTAATAGTATTATAAAAGTTTTTATCTTTAATATTTTTAATTAAACTACCGTCAATTTTAATAAAATCTGGGGAAATATCTATAACCCTTTGAAAATTACTGTATCCACTTCCAAAATCATCTATTGCTATTAAAAAGTTATATTTTTTTAATTCTTTTACCCTCTCTAATATATCTTCTGAAAATGTTTCTATATCTTCTAACACTTCAAGAGTAATTTCTTCAAGTTCATACTCTTTTCTTTTATCTATTAAATAAGAAAAGAAATTCATTTCTAATAAGTCTTGTTGAGTAATATTTAAAGAGATATGGATATTATACTTTTTAGCATTTGCAAAACTTTTATCTACCATTATTTTTGTTAAATCCTGAATAATGCCTGCATCTTTAGCTGGAATAAGGAAAAAATAAGGAGATATATATTTATCTTCAAGTTTCATTCTAATTAAAGATTCGTATTTAACAACCTTCATATTTCTGTTATCTACAATAGGTTGATAAAAAGGAACTATTCTATCAGAAGAGATAGCTTCAATTACTCTGTTAATCCATTGCTGATGATCAAGTTGAGAATCATAAATAGAGTCTATCTCTTTTTGAACAAACTCTTTACATAAACTTTTAATCTTTTTCTCTTTTAAAAATGAATTTAACAAATAATAATTATTTGTAAAGTGTAAACACTCTAATGTAAAGATTTTAAAAGTAAATCTTAAAGAAAGACCGTTTTCATTATATTTAAATTTCTTTAAATATCTACACAACACTTCTATATTTTTATTTAATATTACTGCAAAAGAGGCTTCTGGCATTTTATAGACTTCTTTAAATCCAAAAGAGAGAAGGTATTCTTTAAGCTTAATTAAAACCCCATCCCCTATTTCAGTCCCAAAAACTGCATTTATTTTTTTAAAATTGCTAATATCTATAATTGCTATCTTTTTACAATCTTTTTGCTTTAGGAGTTTTTTTAGTTTTGTAAAATTTGGCAAATGTGTAATTCTATCGTAATATAGAAGCTGTTCAACCTCTTTTATCTTTTCATTTACCTTGTTTATCAGTTTATTTTCTAAGGTTTCGTGTTCTTTTATAACTTTTAGATTATTAAAAACCTTTTCTAAAACACTAAAAAGCTGTTCGCTGTCTATCGGTTTTAAGATATAACCGCTTACATGCAAATTAATAGCCTCTAAAATATATTCTTTGTCATTATGAGCTGTTAATACAACTATTTCTTGTTGATGTACTAAATCTTTAATAGCTTTTATAAATGTTATTCCATCCATTTTCGGCATTGTTAAATCTGTAATAACAATATCGTAAGAATTCTTATTAAATTTTTTTAACCCTTCTTCTCCATTTTTTGCAGTATCTACTTTTTTAAAAAACCTTTTTAACAATAATTCTCCGGCTTCTCTTGCATATTCTTCATCCTCTACATACAATACTTTTAGACTTTTTGCAAATTTTAAATCAAACATCTCTACACTTTCTCTATTAAAAACTCTTCATCTAAACTTAAATCCATTAACATTTCAAAAAGATTCTCATCTTTAATAAGAAGTGTTACTTCTTTATTGTTTTCTTCTTTTTGTTTCATTAAAAAACCTATTAATGCTGAAGGAAGAATATAGCTATCTGTTATTTTTATAATTAATTCAGATGAATCGTCTCTTTTAATTATCTCTTTAATCTCCTCTACTTCTTTTAAGGTTCTTATTATTCCTTTTATTTCATAAATGCCTCCATTTTTTGCAATTTCCATTTCTCTTCCTTATAAAGTAATTTGATTTTTTCCTTTATTTTTAGAAATATACATCTTTTTATCTGCTATTGCCAGTAACTCATCCAAATTATCAGCCTCATAAGGAAAAGAGGCCCCTCCTATACTTGCGCCTATTTCATAATCTTTTAAATCTGTATTTATTTTACTTTTTATTTTTTCAAGTAGTATTTTAGCACACTCTTTATTACACTCAAGCAAAGCAAAAACGAACTCATCTCCACCAAAACGGGAAACTATATCTTTCCCTTTTAAAGTCTCTTTTAAAATTCTTGAAACTTCCATTAATATTTTATCGCCCATATCATGTCCATAAACATCATTTACATTTTTAAAATTATCCAAATCCAAAAACACAAGCATAAATTTAGTGTCTTTTTTAATAATAGAAGTTACTTTCTTTTTAAAAGCCTCTTTATTGTATAAATCAGTAAGTAAATCGTGAGTTGCTTTATACTCACTTTCTTGCAAGATTTTTTCTTTAATATAAAAGAGCTCCTCATATCTTCTTGTTACTTCATTTAGAATATTTAATAAAAGTATAATTTTATTATCCATCTTTTTCCTTTATACCTACTAATACAGATGTTTGGTTATGAAAATCAATTTTATCACTTGAAGCAACCTCACCAAAAGTAAAAAAACCAAATAAAGATGAATTTAAAATATTAACATACCATTCACTCTCTTTTGCTTTAAGATCTCCTAAAATAAATTCTCTTGCAATACAGGAAAAATTAAATGCTGTTTCAATATTTGTGAGTTTTTGTTTAACTACATTTGCAACTTTTTTATCCTCTTCTAAAAGCATACTATCAATTCCAAAAGAGAGTTTTACATCTATCTTTTGAGGAACAGGACCAAAAAGCTCTACATACTCTCCATGCTTAATATCTTTAAAAGTTCTTATAACCTCTTTTTCTTTACCTAAGATTACTATAGGGGAATACCATAAATCTTGAATAGTTGGATTTTTCATATTTTTTAATAAACTATCAGCAATTAAAGATGCATCTTCAAAGTCTATTACATAAATTTTATTATTTTTTGAAAGATTGATTCTATATTTTGGTCCCACTAGTTTATATCCAAGTGCAACTCCTGTTGCAAATTCTACATTTTTAAAAGTAATTACTATAAATCCGTTTTTTATTACTTTATCAGGAGTATAGACATAAGTAACCCCTCTTTCCAAATCTCCACTTGCAACACCTCCCACTAAGGTGGCTTTAGTATTAATAGATTCTATAAAAGAGGGGAACATTTCATTATAAGCAGAAATTAATATATGTAAATCATTTGGATTTGAATTTAAATAATTTTCTAAATTTTCTTTTTCCAAATTATCTTGAGAATATATTTCTATATTTCCTTTTTTCTCAAATTTAATAAATAAAGCACTAACTCCTTCTACTATTTGCTGATTGGCAAATGCACTAACTGCATTAAAAGCAATAAAATTATCACTTTTTAAAAGAGATTTAATAGTAAAACTTATGTCATCATATGGATAGCTTGGATGAATGGCAAAAATTACAAAATCAAAATCATTAACAAAATAATCATCATAAAACTGCTTTAAAATATCTTCCACTGCTAAAAAAAGGGCTTTACTTTTTGAAAAATAGATTCTTGAAATCATATTCCCTCCACTAATTTTTATGCTAAAATAATACAAAAAAAGGTTTATATTGAGAATAATAGCATTTATTTTTTTATTTATCAATATTTTATCTGCTAATTCAATAAAAGCTATGTTAGCAACTCTGATAAAAAAAGAGGATTTATCAAACTTAACCCAAAAAGAGAGTGGAGGAATTAAGTATATAATTCCTTCTTATAATCTTAAAAAAATGCAGGCTAAAACTTTAGCAGATGTTTTAAAAAATACTTTTATAAGCAGTACATTTAACAGATATAACAATTTAGACCCGTGGAGGTTAACTACTCTTCCTTTTAGTAGTAGCGGTATAAAAGTTTTTTTAGATAATGTAGAAGTTACTTCCCCTTTTTACAACAGTGGCTTAATCTTATTTAGCAATCTAAATATAAGTTTTATTAATCATATAGAAATTTACTATCTTCCACCAGACTTTTCGCAAAGTAATGGTTATATTATAATTAAACTCTTTTCAAAAGAACCTCAAAGAGAACAGACAAATACTATAAAAATAGAAGCTGATAATTTTAAATCAAATTCTCAAATTTTGGAATTAGCTAAAAATAATTATTACTATCTATCAAGAACATTAACACATTATAAAAAAATTGAAAATTTAAATAAAAACCTTATAAATTATACTGCTTTAGTAAAATTGAAAAGATGGGAATTTCTTGGAATAAAAGAAAAAGAGAATGTTCCTGTTGGATTAAGTTTAGATGGTAACTCAATTGAGCATAAAAAATTTACTTATTTATGGGGAAATTATAAAATAAAAAAAGAGAATTTCTTTTTTGCTTACTCTTTAATATATGAAAAGAGAAGATTTATTCAAAAAGAGTATCCTATATTATATTTTGATAATTTTTACAAAACTGCGGTTACATCAGCTGATTTTAAAATAGATTCTTTAATGAATAAAATAAATATATATTTTAACAACAAGTATAAAAACCACTCCTGCTTATATG
>CAZEOW010000049.1:0-7071 GCA_964514005.1 uncultured Nautiliales bacterium | reverse complement strand
CGCTTTATTTAAATACTTTTTTAGCAATATTATTTTATATCGAATTGACGTTAAAATATGATATAATCCTTAAAAAAGGTTTAGTTTGCTTAAAAGATATCCTACAAGAAAAATAAAAATTGCAAATCTCGAAATAGGAGGAGATGCACCTATAAGTGTGCAGTCTATGACCTTTTCAAAAACTAAAGATATTGAAGCTACATTATCCCAAATTAATAGACTCTACTTTGCAGGAGCTAATTTAGTAAGAGTTTCTGTATTAGATGAAGAAGATGCTAGTGCTTTAAAAAAGATAAAACAAAAATCACCACTTCCAATTATTGCTGATATTCATTTTAACTATCGTTTGGGATTAAAAGCGGCTGAAACTGTAGATGCTCTTAGAATTAATCCAGGAAACATTGGAGGAAAAGAGAGAGTAAAAGAGATAGTAAAAGTATGTAAAGAAAGAAATATTCCTATTAGAATAGGAGTTAATGCAGGAAGCTTGGAAGATCATTTAGAAAATAAATATGGACAAACTCCAAAAGCTATGGTTGAATCGGCTCTTTGGCATATAAAGTTTTTAGAAGATTTAGATTTTTTTGATATAAAAGTATCTTTAAAAGCTAGTGATGTTAGTAGGACGGTAGAAGCTTATAGAATGTTAAGACCATTAGTTGATTATCCATTTCATTTAGGAGTAACTGAAGCTGGGACAAAATTTCATGCAACCATTAAAAGTGCAGCAGCATTTGGAGCACTTTTGCTTGATGGGATAGGTGATACTTTAAGAGTTTCAATTACTGGAGAACTTGAAGAAGAAATTAGAGTAGGCAAAGCAATTCTTAAAGATTTAGGACTTAGTAAAGATGGAGTTAATATTATTTCTTGTCCTACGTGTGGAAGAATTGAAGTAGATTTACCACCAATTGTAGAAGCAGTTGAAGAGGCTACAAAAGATATAAAAAAACCTCTTAATTTAGCAGTTATGGGATGTGTAGTTAATGCAATAGGAGAAGCAAAAGAAGCAGACCTTGCTATTGCTTGTGGAAAAGGCTATTCTTTAATTATAAAAAAGGGAGAAGTTATTGGTAAATATAAAAATGAAAAAATATTAGATAAATTTTTAGAAGAATTAGAAAAAATAAAGGAGTAGTATGGATTCAGCAGCAACTTTAATATATATAGTAGCTATTTCTATATTTTCTTTAGCTTTTATTTTTATGTTTATGTTAATTAAAAATACAGAAGTTACAGAAGAGAAATTGGTTAAGATTTTAGGAGAAGAAGCAGTTGATAAGATAAAGAAAGCAAAAGATGATGAGGAGATAAAAGCTATTATTCGGTCTTTAAAAAGAAGAAGAAAAACAAAGCTAAAAACTCTTCTTGAATCTCAGGATATTAGAGATGCCGTTAAGGCTATAAAAAAACATATTTTAAAGAGAGAAGATGAAACTTTATGATTTAGATATTGAAAGAGGGCTTTTAAAATCTGCTATTTCTATTGATGCAAGTATTTATGATGCTTTGAGTATGATAGTAGAAAGGAATGATTTTTATCTTCCTTTTCATCAAGATGTTTTTGAAGCTATTGGAGAGTCTTTAAATAAAAATGGTGCAGTAGATGAAATTTTTGTAAAAGAGATTTTAGAAAAGAAAAAAAAGTATAATGAAGATTTATTTTTTGAAATTTTACAAGCCTCTCCTATTGCAGCAGTAGAAACTTATGCTAAAAAATTAAAAGAATATTCTGCTAAAAGATCTCTTCTTAGTTTAAGTAATGAAATAAAAAAAGAGCTTGAAGAGGGTCAAGAAGATATATTTGAAGTTTTAGATGAAATTGAAGGTAAAATTTTTAATATAAGAGTTTCAAATGCAACGGCAGATTTTAAGTTAGCTTCTGAAGTTGTAAAGCACTCTTTAGAGTATGTTAAAGAAAAAGTTTTAATAAGAAGAGAATTTGGAGATAAAAGAGTTATAGGACTTGATACAGGATTTCCTACTTTAAATGAAAAGACAAATGGATTTAGTGAAGGTGATTTAATTATTATTGCAGCTAGGCCAAGTATGGGAAAAACTGCTTTTGCTTTGAATATTGCTTTAAATGTATTAAATCAAGATAAAGGTGTTGCAATATTTTCTCTTGAAATGCCAGCAGAACAATTGATGCTTAGAATGTTTAGTGCGGCTTCTAAAATTCCTCTTCAAAAGTTAAGAGGAGGAAATTTAACAGATGAAGAGATAGAACAACTGCAAGTAATTGCAGATAATATGTTTTCAAAACCACTTTTTATAGATGATGAGGGTAATATTAATATCTCTTTAATTAAATCTAAACTAAGAAAACTAAAAGCCCAGCAACCTTCTCTTTCTTTAATAATAATTGATTATTTGCAGCTTATTAATTCTAATCTTAGAGAAAGACATCTTGCTATTGCAGATATTAGTAGAAATTTAAAACTTCTTGCAAGAGAGTTAAAAGTACCAATTATTGCTCTTTCTCAGCTTAATCGTTCTTTAGAAAATAGGCCAAATAAAAGACCAATGCTAAGTGATCTTAGAGAATCTGGAGCAATTGAACAAGATGCAGATATAATTATGTTTATTTATAGAGATGACGTATATAAAGCAATGGAGGCAAGACAAAAACAAAAAGAAGCAATGGAAAAAGGTAAAGAAGCTAAAGTTGAGTATCAAGAAAAAGATGAGGAAGAAGCAGAAATTATTATAGGAAAACAAAGAAATGGACCAACAGGAGTTGTGCATATGATTTTTGATAAAAGGTATACTTTATTTAAAGATAAAGCTTTTGAAATAAAAGAGATAGAACCAACTGAAGCTGAGATAGGTGGAATTGATGATGTTAAAAATGTAGAAGGAGCTATAATATAAAAGCTATTATCTTTTTAATATTTCTTTTTAAGTTTCAGCTTCTTTTTTTAAGTTTTATAAATTTTAAAAATCATTATATCTATTTTACAACAGCAAAAGTTGTAAATCAATATAAAAAGAAAAACTATTTTGTTTTAAAATTAAGGAACAATAAATTTTCTTTTTATACTACTTCAAGAAGTGATTTAAAAAATTTATTGAATGAAAACTTAAAAGTTGGAATAATTACAAAAAATGTAAATTTTAAAGATTTTTTATTTACTTTTTATGCTCCAACTACGTTGGCTTTATTACCTATAAGCAAAGTTGAATATTTTATAGAAAAACAACATACAAATAAAGAATTGCAAAATCTATTTAAGGCTTTATATTTAGGAGAGAGTATTTCTTTTAATTTAAGAGAAAAACTTTCTACTTTAGGAATTTCTCATTTAGTAGCTCTTAGCGGCTTACATTTAGGAATAATCTCTGGAGTGTTATATTTTTTATTATTGCCTTTTTATTCTATTTTTCATAAGTTTTTTCCTTATAGAAATAGATTATTTGACGTTGGAATTATAGTTTTAATAGTGGAATTTTTGTATCTTTATTATACAAACTTTCCTCCTTCTTTAATTAGGGCATTTTTATTGGAGTTAGTTATATTTATTTATGCAGTGAGATTAAAAGAAGTAGTCTCTTTAGAAGTTTTGTTAGTAAGTGTGGGATTAGCATTTTTAATTTTTGATTTTAAAGTTTTTAATATAGGTTATTTTTTAAGTGTTGCTGGAGTTTATTATATTTATCTGTTTTTTAAGTATTTTAAGGCTAATTTTTTAAATACAATTATTTTAAGTTTTTATCTTTATTTAGTTATGTTTGTAGTAAGCCATTACTTTTTTGCTTATTTTAATTATTATCAGTTCTTTTCACCTATAGTGAGTTTAATATTTTCTATTTTTTATCCTCTATTAGCAATATTGCATTTGTTAGGAATAGGAGGGATTTTTGATAATATTTTATTAGATTATTTCTCTTTGGGAAAAGAATTTATTGAAGTAAAAATATCTTTTTTTGTTTTTATGGCTTTTTTAATAGCTAGTATATTAGCATACTTTCAAAAAAGATTTTTTTATTTTCTTAACTTGTTTGCTTTAGGAATTATGATTTTTAGTATAGGAGGATAAATGAAATTTAATAGTGCAAAAGATTATATTAATTATTTTAAAGCATTGATTGAAAAAGAGAGAGTTTCTCAGAAAGAATTTCATTTAAATGAAATTAAGCGTTTAAGTCCAAATGAGCGTCAAAAAAGAGGAAGAGCTGTTTTAGGGCTTAGAATGAAATATGCAGGAGAGTTCTTAGATTTTAAAATTTATAAATTTAATAGAAACAATATGCCAGAACATCAAATTAAAGTAGGGGATATTGTATTAATAAGTAAAGGAGAACCTTTAAAGTTTAATCAAGAAGCAGTAGTAAGTAGTATTGGTAAAAATTTTATTGAAGTTTATTCAAAAGAACCTATTTTTCGCTCTAAGCTTTATAGAATAGATTTATTTGTTAATGATATAACTTTTAAAAGAATGGAAAAAGCTTTAGAAGAGATGGAAAAAAGCCATTTTAAAGATATTTTGCTTGGCAAAAAAACTCCTTTAGTAATAGAAGATGATGTATTTAGCGAGAATTTGAATTCTTCTCAAAATATAGCATTAAAAAAATCTATAAAAAGCGAAATATTCTTAATCCACGGACCTCCGGGAACGGGAAAAACAACTACTTTATCAGAAGTTATAAAAAAGCATATAGGAAAAAAGCTCTTAGTAACAGCTGATAGTAATGTAGCTGTAGATAATTTAATAGAAAAACTTAAAGATTTTAATATAGTAAGAATAGGACATCCTGCTAAAATTGATAACAATTTAATGAAATATTCTTTAGATGTAAAGGTAAGAAGAGATAAAAGATATAAAGAGATTGAAAAAATAATAAAAAAGATAGACGATTTAAAATATCTTCAAAATAAAAGAACTAAAAAACCAACTCCTGCAAGAAGAAGAGGACTTAGTGATGAGGAGATTTTATCTTTAGCTAAAGAGAATAAATCTAAAAGAGGTTTAAAAAGCGATTGGATTAAAGAAATGGCTGAATGGCTAAAAATTCAAAAAAATATAAATAAGCTCTATGAAAAAAAAGAGATAATTGTTAAAGAAATCATAGAAGATGTATTAAATAATGCTCAAATAGTTTTTGCTACTAATTCGGCTGCTGGAGGGGAGTTTTTAGAAGAAAAAGAGTTTGATGTAGTCTTTATAGATGAAGCAGCTCAAGCAATGGAACCAAGTACTCTAATACCTCTTATAAAAGCAAAGCAAGCAATATTTGCAGGAGACCATAAGCAACTACCTCCTACTATTTTAAGTAATGAAGATGCTCTTAAAGTTTCAATGTTTGAGAGGTTAAGTTTATTGTATCCTAATGCTATGCATACTCTTGAAATTCAGTATAGAATGAATGAAAAGATAAATAAATTTGCAAGTTGTGAATTTTACGAGTGTAAGGTAAAAACTTATGAAAAAATAAAAAATATCACTATTAAAGATTTAAATATCCAAGATAAAGAAGAATTTGGTGGTTATGAACCTATATTATTTTTTGATACTAAAGGTAAGTTTTTAGAAAAAGTAAAAAAAGATTCTCCTTCAAAGTATAATCCTTTAGAGGCCGAATTTGTAGTAAAAATAGTAAATAGCTTACTTAGTGCAAATGCAAAGGAAGAGTATATAGGTATTATAACTCCATATAAAGATCATGAAGAGTATATTAAGAAGATTTTGCAAACTAATATAGAAGTAAAATCTGTTGATGGATTTCAAGGTAGAGAAAAAGAGATAATTATTTTAAGTCTAGTAAGAGCAAATGAAAAAGAAGAAATAGGTTTTTTAAGTGATATTAGAAGATTAAATGTTGCAATTACAAGAGCTAAAAGAAAATTAATAATAATTGGTGATGCAAATACTTTAAAAGCAAATAAAACTTACTTTAATTTGATAGAATATGTAAAAAAAGCAGGTATTTATAAGGAAGTTGAATGAAAATTGAAATAACAAAAGAAGCTTTTAATAAATTACAAAAAAGATTTTTGTGGGTATATTCTAATGAGGTAAAAGAGCATAAAGATTATGCCTTAGGACAAGTTGTAGATGTTGTTTATAAAGGAAAATTTGTAGCAAAAGCCTTTTATAATAGACTCTCTAAAATTTCTCTTAGAGTATTGAGTTTTGAAAATGAAAAAATAGATAGGATTTTTTTTGAAAAGAGAATTTTAAAAGCTATTGAAAAAAGAAAAATTCTTCCATTTATTACTAACTCTTTTAGATTAATTCATAGCGAAGCAGATTTTTTACCGGGACTTATTGTTGATAAATATGGAGATAATTTAGTTGTTTCATTTACAACTGCTGGAATGGATAATTTTAAAGGTTTGATTATTGAAATTTTAATAGACTTTTTAAGGGTAAAAGGGATTTATGAAAAGGGTGATAAGATTAGAGAAAAAGAAGGTCTTGAAGTAGTTTCACAAACTCTTTATAGAGAAATTGATGATGAGTTTTTAATAGTGGAAAATAAAAGAAGATTTTTGACTAATTTAAAAGAAGGGCAAAAAACAGGCTTTTTTCTAGACCAAAGAAGAAATAGAAATATAGTTTCTGCTTTTAGAGGAGAGAGGACTTTAGATTTATTTGCAAATGCAGGAGGTTTTGGAATATATGCAAATGCTAAATATACTAAATTTGTAGAAATTTCAGCTCTTGCTTGTTCTCAAATAGAAAAAAATTGCGAATTAAACGGAATAAGAAATTATGAAATTATTAAAGAAGATGTATTTAAATTTTTAGAAACAGAAAAAGAGATGTATGATTTAATTATTATAGACCCTCCTGCTTTTGCTAAGACAAAAAGTGCAAAAAAAGGTGCTCTTAAAGGTTGGAAATATTTAATAGTAAATTCTCTTAAACTTTTAAGAAAAGATGGGCATATAGCTCTTTTTAGTTGTTCAAATGCAATTAATTCTAATGATTTATTAGATTTAGCTCTTAGTAGTAGCATTATAGATAACTCTTTCTTAGAAGTAGTTGAATTTTTAAAGCAAGATATAGACCATCCTTATATTTTAAATATTCCAAACTCTTTGTATTTAACAGGAGTTATTTTAAG
>CAZEOW010000048.1:0-7638 GCA_964514005.1 uncultured Nautiliales bacterium | reverse complement strand
CTTATTTATAAGTACATAAAATATTATTTATTAGGATTAAAATTAAACAAAAAATGCTGGAATTATGATATAAGTATTAAAAATTCCCGTATTCCTATTTTAGAAGAGGATGGGTTAAGTTATAAAAAAAATCTTATGTTAAATATAAATATTAATTTAATTCCTTTAGGAGGAGTTAATCAAAGCTTTTTATTTAAAGGAAACTGATGAAAAATGAAGTAAAAGTGGGGATATTTCTTTTTATTGGAATTTTGTCTTTAATACTTTTAACTTTTCAGATAAATGCCATTAAAGAATTTTCTGAAGATGGATATAATATTTATGCTTTTGTTCCAGATGCTAGTGGAGTTAATAAAAAAGCTAAAGTAAAATTAAGAGGAGTTGATATAGGGTATGTAAAAGAGATGATATTAACACAAAATGGAGTAAAACTTCAACTTGCAATTAAAAAAGGAGTTTTTATTCCTTTAAAAAGTAAAGTTACTCTTGCTCAAAATAATCTGTTAGGGGGTAAATATATAAAAATAATTCCTTCAACTCTTAGAGTTTATTATAAACCTAATGAAACTATAAATGAATTTGTAAAAGTTGCTACAGTAGATGATGTTTTAACAAATATTAATAGTGCTGTTGATGAGTTAAAGGTTTTAGTTAATAAAGTAAATTATGTTTTAGATAAAAAAACAACAAATAATATAAAAGAGGCTGTTGCTAATATTAAAGATTCTTCAAATTTATTAAAAAATATTTTAAAAAGTGTTAATAATAATGTAAATCCTTTAATAGATAAATTTAATCTATTAGTTGGAAATTATAATGATGTTGCATTAAAAGTAAATAAATATATTCCAATTTTTGCAAATAAAACTACAAAAGTGCTTGATAAATTTTCTAAAACAGGAGATACTTTAAATCAAAAACTGACTCCTTTAATGGATGAATCTTTAAATGTTGTAAAAAATGCTAATAAATTATTAATAAAAAATCAAAAACCTCTGAAAGAGGCTATAAAATCTGCAACTGACTTTTTCTCATCTGGCGGTAACAGCTTTAAAAAACTGGACAGTTATTTAAGTTCTTTAACAAAGTCTCAATTATATGTAGATATTCAAAATAATTATCTATTTAAGCACCAAAACTTTAAAACTGATATAGCAGTTTCTTATTTACCAACTCCTACTAAGTATTATATAATTGGAGCCACTTCAAGAAAAGTAAATAATAAGGATAAATTGTATATAAGTGCAGAGTATGGAAAGAGATACAATAACCTTCTTTTAAGAGGAGGTATTATTCAAAGTACAGGAGGAGTAGGAATTGATTACTATTTAAATAGAGATAGATTTATAATCTCTTCATCTATTTATGATTTTAATAATGTAAACTCTGGGGGCAAAAATCCCCATGTTGATATTAATTTTATATACAGATACTTAAAGCATATAGAAATTATTGCAGGAATTGATAATAGTTTAAATAAAGATATAAGTTTTATGTTAGGAGTTGGGGTTACATTTAAGGATAATGATTTAAAACCTTTCTTAGGAGGTGCATCATCATTTCTAAAATAGATGAAATTAAATGGGCTTGTGAGAAGTTAGAGATACCTCCTCTTAGTAGTTTAAATGATATAAATAAAGCCTATAAAAAGCTAGCTAAAAAATATCATCCTGATAAAAGTAAAAATTATGAAAAAATGAAAGAAGTAAATAAAGCCTATAATATTTTAAAAGATTATATTATGAATTTTAAGTTTTCTTTTTCAGAAGATGAAATAAAAAAGCAATATCCAAATGAATTTATAAAAAATTTTAGGGTGTAAAATGGAAAAATTTTTGAATAAAAAAGAGGCTTTAGAAAAATTAATTAGAGTAATTGATAAAGAAATTATTACAAGAGATACACTTGTGTTGAGTATTAGTAAAAGAGGAACCTTTTATGCAAGAGAAATAGCATTAAGGTTTGGAATGTTAGAAGGAGATTTTTTGTTTATAGAAAAAATTACTTCTTCTGAAAATCATATGACTACTCTTGGTGCTATAAGTGAAACTAAAGATTATGTTTTAATGGATGAGTTTATAGATTCTTTTGAAATTACTAATGATTATGTATTTAATGAGGCAATGAGAGTATATGAGGAGAAAATTTTACAAGATATATATCAATTTCGCGGAGGAGAGAGTATAATTTCACTTGAGAATAGAGATATTTTACTTGTAGATGAAGGAGCAAATACAGGTCTTAGACTATTATGTGCTATTAAAACTTGTGTTGCTCAGAATGTATCAAGAATAAATGTAGCTATTCCGGTGATAGCTAAAGAGACCGCATCTATGATTGAAAAACTTGTAGATAATACTTTTTTTGTTTACGAAGTTGAAGATTTTGTAAATATAGATTTTTATTTTAAGGAGAAATAATGAGTTGTGAAGTTGAAGTAAAAGTAAATAATAGAAGACAAAAGTTTGTTTTAAATAAGATTGCAAAACAGGCCAATTCATCAGTTTGGTTTGAAGATGGAAATACTGTAATTTTGGCTACTCTTACATATAATCCAGATGAGATTGTAGAAGAAGATTTTGTTCCTTTTGTAGTTCAGTATGTAGAAAGAGCTTACGCAGTAGGTAGAATTCCAGCAGGCTTTGTGAAAAGAGAGCAAAAACCGGGAGATTTTGAAACTCTTAGTGCAAGAATTGTAGATAGAAGTCTAAGACCACTTTTTCCAAAAGATTATGCTTATAATACTATTATGACTTTAATGACTTTTAGTGCTGATGAAAATAGTGATTTACAACTTAGTGCAATGCATGCTGCAGCAGCTTGTATGTATCTTAGCGATTTGCCTTTTACAAAAATGGTATATGCTGTAAGGATTACAAGAATTAACGGAGAATATATTATCAATCCTACTTTAACTGAGCTTGAGAGAGGAGATTTTAATCTTTTTGTAACTGGTAGTAAAGATGAATTATTGATGATTGAGTATGCATCTCAAGGTCAAAAAGAGGTAGAAATTATTCCTGTTGAAGATGTTTTACTTGATGGAGCACCTATAGAAAATACTATTGAAAAATATAGTATTAATGAAATTTCAGAAGATGAGCTTATAAAAGTTTTGGAAATAGCTCAAAAAGCTATTAAAGAGGGTGCTAATGTATATGAAGAAGCATTAAAAGAGTTTAAAAAAGAACCAATAGAATATAAAAAAAGAATTCAAAATGATATTAGTGAATATATATCTTTAATAAAAGATAAGTATTCAGATAATCTTAAAGAAATTATTACACACTTAAGTAAAAGTGAAAGAGACTATTTATTAAAAGATTTTGCAAGAAAAATAGCTTCTACTTTAGATAAAGAAGAAGAATTTGAAGATATCTTAAAAGCAGTAAAAGAAGTAAAAAGAGAAATTGTAAGAGGAATGATTTTATATGAGGGTATTAGAGCAGATGGAAGAAAATTAGATGAAATAAGACCTATTAGTATAGAAACAAATCTTCTTCCAAGAGCACATGGAAGTTGTCTTTTTACAAGAGGACAAACGCAAGCATTAGCTGTAGCAACTCGAGGTGGTGAAATGGATGCTCAAGTTTATGGTAATTTAACAGACAAAGAAGAAAAACTTGAAAAATTTATGCTTCATTATAACTTTCCAGCTTTTAGTGTAGGAGAAGCTGAAAGACTTGGGCCTCCAAGTAGAAGAGAACTAGGTCATGGAAATTTAGCAAAAAGAGCGATTGAGCCTTTACTTGATCCTGAGTTTGATGAGACAGTAAGAGTGGTTAGTGAAATTCTTGAGAGCAATGGTTCTTCTTCAATGGCTACAGTTTGTGCAAGTTCACTTGCAATGAAAGCTGCAAAAGTTCCTCTTTTAAAAATGGCTGCAGGTGTTGCAATGGGACTTATTACAGAAAATGAAAAATATGCAATTTTAACTGATATTATGGGACTTGAAGATCATGATGGAGATATGGACTTTAAAGTGGCTGGTACATTTGATGGAATTACTGCTATGCAAATGGATATAAAACTTGGAGGAGTGTCTTTAGATATTTTAAAAGAAGCTCTTTTTCAAGCAAGAGAGGCAAGAGCGTATATTTTAGAACTTATGGAAAAGGCGGAAAAAGAGATTAAATATAATGAAGACGTTTTACCAAAAAGTGTGAGTTTTAAAGTAGAACCAGATAAAATTATAGATATTATAGGGACTGCTGGAAAAACAGTAAAAGATATTATTGCTAAATTTGGTATTACTATTGATCTTGATAAAGAGAGCGGAAAAGTTAAAATTTATGGTGATAGCTATGAACAGATGAATGATGCAAAAGATTATATTTTAAATGTAATATGTAAAGATGATAAACCTAAAATTCCTGAATTTAAAATTGGTTCAATAATAGAAGGAGAGGTAAAAAGAAAAGTTCCTTTTGGTATGTTTGTAGAAGTTGCTCCTGATGTGGAAGGACTTTTACATATGAGTAAACTTAATGAACATTCTTTGGATGATTTTAATGAAGGAGATAAAGTAAAAGTAAAAGTGTTATCTCAAAGTGGATTTAAAATAGAACTTGCCTTAGTGGAGTAAGGGATGTTTGAAAAGTATCCTTTTGAAAAGTTAAATGATTTATTAAAAGATATACCTCATCCAGATGAGGTTTTTTCTTTAACAATAGGTGAGCCTCAGTTTGAAACTCCTAAATTTATTCAAGAAGAGTTAGCTAAAAATGCTTATTTATTAAATAAATACCCTAAAACGGCAGGAGAAGAAGTATTAAAAGAAGCTCAAAGAGATTTTATTAAAAGAAGATATAATATTGAGCTTAAAAAAGAAGAGCTTTTACCTACATTTGGCACAAGAGAGTTATTATTTAATTTTCCTTTATTTTTAAGGCCTAAAAAAACAGCTTTTCCAAATCCATTTTATCAGATATATGAAGGGGCTGCTATTGCTGCTGGAAGTAAAATAAAGTATTTGAATTTAATAAAAGAGAATAATTTTAAACCTAAACTAAATCAACTCGATGGAGATGAAGATTTTATTATTTTAAATACTCCTAATAATCCAACTGCAAGTGTTATGGAATTAGATGAATTGTGTGAATGGGTTGAATATGCTTTAGATAAAGATATTATTATTTTAAGTGATGAGTGTTATAGTGAATTATATTTTGATAAAAAACCAGCAAGTATATTAGAAGCGGCTTTAAAAGTTGGGAATAAAGAGTTTAAAAATATTTTATCAATTAATTCTATTTCAAAAAGAAGTTCAGCTCCAGGGCTTAGAAGTGGATATATTGCAGGAGATAGAAAAATCCTAAAAAAATATTTGCAATTTAGAACTTATGTAGGGTGTGCTTCTCCTTTGCCATTGCAATTAGCTGCTGCAAAAGCTTGGAGTGAAGATACTCATGTAGAATATTTTAGGAAAAAATACGAAAAAAATTTTCAAATAGCAAAGGAAATATTAAATATAGAGATTCCTCAAGCTACTTTTTATATTTGGCTTGAAGTAAAAGATGATATTGATTTTACTATAAAAGCTTATAAAAGAGGTATAAAAGTAATGCCCGGAAGATTTATGGGAAGAGAAGGAGCCGGAAGTGGATATGTAAGAATAGCACTTGTTTATGAGCCAGAAATAACAAAGAAAGTTTTAAATATATTAAAGGAGATTTTATGAGTTTAGTAGAGAAATATAAAGAATTAGATATAGCGATGAATAAAGATAATGATAAAAAAGTAGAAGAAATTTTTCAGGATATTTTAAAAGAGACATTTGACATTATTAATAAAAAAATAGAAAAAGAAGAAAATTTATTAACTTCTAATGAAGAAGAACTAATGGCAATTAGAGCTATGTTTGAATATATGTTAGAGTTATGGAGTGAAGGGGTTATAGATGAAGCAAAAGCTGTTGGATATGATATGCTTTATTTAGTAGACGATAAAAAACTAAAAGAGATGTTTAGTATGTTTGTAATAGGAATGCTTGAAGGGTTAAGTGTTGATAAGTTTTTTGATAAATATATTAGAACTGATAAAATTTATAAAGATTATTTCTTTTGCGATTTTGATGATGAAATAGATGAATTAGTAATAAAACATCAAGCACAATTTAAAAAGGAGTTTAGTGAGTAATGAAAATTCATTTTGTTGGAATAGGGGGGATAGGGCTTAGTGCTTTAGCAAGATATATGAAGCTTAATTCTCATATAATTTCTGGTAGTGATGTAGTTGAAACTCCATTAATATCAGCTCTAAGAAAAGAGGGTATAGAAGTTAAAGTGCCTCATTCAAAAGATAATATAAATAATCAAGACTTAGTAGTTTATACTGCAGTTGCTAAAAGTGATAACCCAGAACTTTTAGAAGCAAGAAGAAAAAATATAAAAACATTAAGCAGAAGAGGGTTTCTTCCGTATGTTGTAAAGAATAAGAAAGTAATTTCTGTATGTGGAGCTCATGGTAAAAGCACTACTACTGCAATTTTAGCTTCTATTTTACATTTTGCTGATGCTTTAATAGGTGCAGAGAGTAAAGAGTTTTCTTCTAATATGAGATATAAAGGGAGTGAATATTTAGTATTTGAAGCAGATGAAAGTGATGGTAGTTTTATAGATTCTAATCCTTTAGTGGCTGTAGTAACTAATACAGAACCAGAACATATGGAATTTTATAATTATGATTTAGATCTTTTTTATTCTCATTATAAGGAGTTCTTAAAAAAAGCTTCTATTCGTGTAGTAAATAAAGATGATAAATTTATTCAGAGTTTATCATTAGATATGAAAAAAGTTTCTATTAATGACGCAAAAGATATAAAGTATATAATAAAAGATAATCTTCCTAAAACTATTTTTAAATACAAAAATAAAGAATTTGAAGTATATGGATTTGGAGAACATCTTATTTTAGATACTTTACTTGCTATTGAAAGTGCTAGTGAGTTTATTTCATTAGATAAAATTCAAGAAAATATTTTAAACTATAAAGGAATAAAAAAAAGATTTGATATTTTATATAATGATGGTAATTTTGCATTGATTGATGACTATGGACATCATCCAACAGAAATAAGAGCAACTTTAAAAAGTGCTAGAACTTTTGCTAAATTAAATGGTTTTGATAAAATAATTGCAATTTGGCAACCTCATAAATATAGTAGAACAGTTGATAATTTAAAAGAATTTGTTAAGTGTTTTGAAGGAGTTGATGAGCTTATTATTTTACCTGTTTGGTCTGCAGGAGAAAAAGAAGTTTTTATAGATTTTGAAAAAGAGTTTAAAAGATATAATCCTATTTTTAGTGATAAAGTAATAAGAAATAGAAATTCTATTATGTTAAGTAATGGTAAAAAATACAAAAAAAATCTAATAATAGGATTTGGAGCAGGAGACATTACATATCAATTAAGAAAAACAAAGGACTTAACTTGAGAATCGATAAATTTTTAAATGCCGTAAACATTGTAAAGAGACGTTCAATTGCAGATGAAATGTGTAAAGAGGGTGTTGTTTTTGTTAATAGCAAAAAAGCAAAACCGGCAAAAGACGTAAAAATAGGGGATATGATAGAAATACATTATTTAAACGCAATAAAAAAATATGAAGTTCTAAAAATTCCCGAGACTAAAACGAT
>CAZEOW010000047.1:0-7835 GCA_964514005.1 uncultured Nautiliales bacterium | reverse complement strand
TTCTTTGTTAACCTTAATTTAAAAGGTAATAAATAATGCTATTTAGTCAGTGCCACTATTGCAATTTTTTTATAATTTGTTATAATTTCAAAATAAGCGAGCGTAGCTCAGTTGGCTAGAGCATCACCTTGCCAAGGTGGATGTCGCGGGTTCGAGTCCCGTCGCTCGCTCCATGGCGCCATAGCCAAGTGGCTAAGGCAGGGGCCTGCAAAGCCCTGATCCCCGGTTCGAATCCGGGTGGCGCCTCCATTTAAGGCAAGTTTAAGCTTTATCTGATATACTTCTATTCGCGTAAGCCCGGGTGGCGGAATTTGGTAGACGCAAGGGACTTAAAATCCCTCGGGCGTTTTGCCCGTGCCGGTTCGAGTCCGGCCCCGGGCACCATTTTATTCACTACTTACCTATAAGCTTTTTATCTCATTAATATATGGAGAGGTGGCCGAGCGGTTGAAGGCGGCGGCCTTGAAAGCCGTTGTAGGGTATTCCCCTACCGTGGGTTCGAATCCCACCCTCTCCGCCATTAAAAACTTTAAATATATCTTTTTAAAATTAAATTTTTACTTCTATTACTATCAAAAATAAATACTGCCTAGAAATAGCTTTTTAAGTTTCTAATGTTTTATAAATTAACAGTTTAAAACATTAAATAGATTGAAACAATGCAAATCTTAACGGAAAAAAAGCATTAAAAAAAGTGCACTAAAAGCAAAAGTGCTACGCACTTTTTAGCTTTTTTAAAATGGTAAAAATTTGCCTTACATTAGTATAAAATAACTTTCTCTATTTAAAAAATTATTGCAGTTCGATTAAAGTTCCTACTGCATAATAATCCACAACATCTTCTCCTTTTTCATTTTTAAGAGGAGTTATAGTAATTTGAATATTTTTCACTCCATCTAATCCCATTTCTGCTGCTTGATTTTGCAACATAATAATAACTTCTCTTACTGCATCAGTAGGTAAAACATCATTATAAAGTTTATTTTGTTCTACTCTTACACTTCCATACGCAATAGTAACACTTTTATGAGGCTCTTGAATTTCCCCAAAACTTAAAATTTGCTCTTCAATTTTTCTTGCCATCTTTAACCTTTTTTAGTTAATTATATCTAAATTTTTTAAATTTTTAAAAAAAATCTCCAAAGATTTTCTTATATTTTTTCTATTAAATGCTAAAGGAGATGGATGAAAACAAAGCCCAACTTTATAATCACCTATATTATAAACTCCACATTTTTTCAAATTTTTCACATCTTTAGCCCATTCAATATAAGAAAAAGCCTTTATAGCTGAGTTACCAAGCAAAATAATTAAAGAAGGTTTTACTATATTTATCTCTTCTTCTAATAGTTTTGCTCCTATTTTTAATTCTTGAGAATTAGGAGTTCTATTTTTGTTGCTTTTAAATGTTCTAAAAGGAAAGGCATTAGTAATTAAAAAATCTCTCTTTCTATCAAGACTACTAAGAGAGATTAAATAATTAAGATTTTCTCCTGCTTTTCCAACAAAAGGAGCTTTTTGCTTTACTTCGTTAGCTCCAGGTGCCTCTCCTATAATCATAATAGGATTTTCTCTTTTTTCATCTAAAAAAGGATCAAAAACTTCTGTAAAATCTATTTCATCACTTTTTGGAATAAAATTTTTTCTATTTAAATAAAACTCTTTAAGCTTTGATATTGACATTTTGCCCTTTTCCTGTTGCAGCAGCAGCTAATGCTTCAAGCTCTTTTGAATTTTTAACAGCATCATTTATCATTTTTTCCATTAAATTTTTAGTTGTATCTTGTGCTTTTTTTTGAATTAAAATAGGAATACTTCCATTATTTGAATCTACTTGCATAATAGCTCCTTATCTTTTGAATAGTTTCATCTAAATTTTTATTCTCTATAATAAAATCGGCAAGTTTTGTATAAATTTCATCTCTTTTTAAAAATAGCTCTTTTGCTTTTTCAATATCTTGAAAAAGAGGTCTTTTATCAAGTTCTTCTTTTGAAAGTCTTTTTAAAATTTCTTCAAATTCAACTTTTAAATATATAACAACTCCTGCTTCTTTAATTTCTGGTATAAATATAGGAAAACCTCCTCCTACTGAAATAATAGTAGAATTTATATGAGATTTTATCCATTTAAAACAATATTTCTCTTTTTCTCTAAAACTCTTTTCACCCTCTTTTTCAAAAATTTCTTTAATAGTTTTATTCTCAAAATTTTCAATTAAATTATCTGTATCTATAAAATAAGTATTTAATTCTTTTGCCAATATCCTTCCTACTGTAGATTTTCCACTTCCCATAAAACCAGTTAAAATAATGTTATCTAAGCTCAATTTTTACTCCCTTAGCAAGCTTTTTTATTTTATAAAAATATTTTGCATCAAAAAATATAACTACCCTATAATACCCATTATGATTACCCACTACTACTTTTTTAACAATAGAATTTTTTACTCTTCTTATAAGAGTTAAAAAATTTGCATCTTTACTAAAATCTAATACAAGTCTAAAAGGAGAAACTAAAAACATATGTCTTACTAACCTATCTTTTGTAGAAATAAATATTGTTCTATTTTTTATATACATATCAAACAAATCTAGAAAATGAAGCTTAATAGTAGGAAACTTTACTACTTTATGAATTAAAGTAATTGGCTTATGAAAATCTATATTTTTATTTATAACTACTTCTTTTTGCTTAATATCACCATCTACACTTTGATATACAAAAATAATTTTTTTTAAAATTCTTGCATCATTTGGAAAATAGACCTTTTTTGTTTTAAAATAATCTGGCTTTATTATTTCATAATTATAAGGTTTTACAACAGGTTCAAATGGATTTACTCTTGCAAAAAGCAAAGTAGCAGTTATAAATAAAAATAGCTTATTCATCAGGTCCCTCAAGTTCTTTTAGTTCAAAATACTTCTTTTGCAAAACTGCATTCTCTTTTTTTAACTCATCTACTTTCTTTTTTAAAATCTCGTAATTATGATGAAGATCAACAAGTCTTGCATATGACCTATCACTCCCTAATAGTAGAAAATATACATATACAACAAATAAAAAAGCCGCTAACACGGCTATAAAATATTTTAAATAAAGATTATCTTTAAAAAGTTCATCAAAATCTATTTTCATTAAAACAGAGTTTTTCCTATATACTCAGCTCCCGCTACTTCTCTTGCTATTTCAAGTAATCTATTATATTTAGCATTTCTTTCACCTCTAGCAGGAGCACCTGTTTTAATCTCACCTGTATTTAAAGCTACCGCAAAATCTGCAATAAAGCTATCTTCACTCTCTCCACTTCTATGACTCATAATAGTTTTATAACTATTTCTTTGTGCAAGTCTTACTGTTTGCATAGTTTCAGTCACTGTTCCTATTTGATTTGGCTTAATAAGAATAGCATTTGCAACACCCTCTTTTATACCTTTTTCAAGGATTTTTTTATTAGTTACAAATAAATCATCACCAACTAATTGAACCTTGTTTCCAAGTTTTTGAGTTAAAATTTTCCAAGAATTCCAATCATCTTCAGCTACACCATCTTCAATAGATACTATTGGATATTTATTACAAAGTTCTACATAATAATCAACAAGTTCTTCTCCACTTAAAACTTTATTTTCTCCACTTAAATGATATTTTCCATCTTTATAAAACTCGCTACTTGCTGCATCAAGTGCAATGGTAATCTCTTCAGCAGGTTTATATCCAGCTTTTTCAACAGCTCTTAAAATATATTCAATAGGTTCAGCATTATTTTTAAGATTTGGAGCAAAACCTCCCTCATCACCTAATGCAGTATTATGTCCATCTTGAGCTAATAATTTTTTTAATGTATGATAAATTTCAACACTTGCTCTAAGAGCTTCACTAAAATCATCAAATCCTGTTGGCATAATCATATACTCTTGTAAATCTACATTATTATCAGCGTGAGCTCCTCCATTGATAATATTTAACATAGGAGTTGGTAAAACTAAAGCATTAGCTCCACCTAAATATCTATATAAAGGTAAATTTAAACTCTTTGCAGCAGCTCTTGCAACTGCCATAGAAACTCCAAGAATTGCATTAGCACCTAATTTAGATTTATTTTCTGTTCCATCAAGTTCTAGCATAATATTATCTATCTCAGCTTGATCATAAGGAGATACTCCTATAAGCTCGTTAGCAATTACACTATTTACATTCTCACAAGCTTTTGTAACACCTTTTCCTAAAAATCTATCTCCCCCATCTCTTAATTCAAGTGCTTCAAGTGCTCCTGTACTTGCACCACTTGGCACAATAGCACTCTCTCTTGTTCCATCATTTAAAATAACAGTTGCTCTAACAGTTGGATTTCCCCTACTATCTAAAACCTCATCTGCAAAAACATCTTCAATAAAAACCATTTATTCTCCTTTTTCATCTTTTTCAATAGTATCAATCATAGTAGAAAGTTCTAATCCCATTGCTTCTTTTATTTTCTGTTCTATTTCTTGAGCTACTTGAGGGTGTTCTTTTAGATACTCTTTAGCATTCTCTTTTCCTTGTCCAAGCTTAATAGCCCCATAACTAAACCAAGCTCCACTTTTATCTATAATATCAAGTTTTACTCCATAATCTAGTATTTCACCCTCTCTACTTATTCCTTTTCCAAACATAATATCAAACTCAGCAATTCTAAAAGGAGGAGCTACTTTATTTTTTACTACTTTTACTTTCACTCTATTTCCAACTTCTTTATCTGCCTGTTTTAAAGTAGCTATTCTTCTTACATCAAGTCTTACAGAAGCATAAAATTTTAGGGCATTTCCTCCTGTTGTTGTTTCAGGGCTTCCATATCCCATCATTCCAATTTTCATTCTAATTTGGTTAATAAATATTACAGTTGTATTCATTTTACTAAGAGTTGCTGTAAGTTTTCTAAGAGCCTGAGACATAAGTCTTGCTTGAACTCCTACTTGAGTATCTCCCATATTTCCTTCAATTTCTGCCTTAGGTGTAAGAGCTGCTACTGAGTCTACTACAATTACATCAACAGCTCCACTTCGTGCAAGAGTTTCTACAATCTCAAGTGCTTGTTCACCATAATCTGGCTGAGATACTAATAAATTATCTACATCTACTCCTATATGTTTTGCATATATTACATCAAGAGCATGCTCTGCATCAATAAAAGCAGCAACCCCTCCTTGCTTTTGAGCTTGAGCTATAATAGAAAGAGCAAGTGTAGTTTTACCACTACTTTCTGGTCCATAAATTTCAATAATTCTTCCTTTAGGAACTCCTCCTATTCCTAATGCTAAATCAAGTCCAAAACTTCCTGTAGGAATTGCTTCAATAGGTTCAATCTCTTTTTCAGAAAGCTTTACTAAAGCTCCTTTCCCAAATTGTTTATCTATCTGTTTTAATGCTAATTCCAAAGCTTTTTGTTTATTTGTATCCATTGATATCCTTTTTAGGTAATATCTGCAATTATACCAAATTTGTTATAATTAGAAAAAAGGGATTATGTGAAAAACTATAAACTTGCTCACTCTCCTGATGCAGACGATATTTTTATGTATTATGCAATAAAATTTGGCTGGATTACTTCAAAATTTAAATTTCATAACAGAGCAGAAGATATAGAAACGTTAAATAAAAAAGCTTTAAATAATTTTTACGATATTAGTGCTATTAGTTTTGGAGTATATCCATTTATAAAAAATGAATATGCCCTTTTAAGATGTGCTGTAAGTTTTGGATATGGATATGGCCCAAAGCTTGTTAAATTAAAAGGTAAAAAGCTAAAACCAAATTTTACTGTAGCTTTAAGTGGAGAATATACAACAAATGCACTAATTTTTAAAATATATTATCCAAAAGCAAGAATAGTTTATAAAAACTTTTTACAAATAGAAGAAGCTGTATTAAATTCAGAAGTAGATGCTGGGGTGTTAATCCACGAAAACATCTTAACATTTAATGAAAAATTAGAAGTTGAAAAAGAGTTATGGGATATTTGGAGAGAATTTACAAATTTACCTCTTCCTCTTGGAGGAATGGCTATAAGACGCTCAATCCCTCTTCTTAGTGCTATTCAAATAGAAAAAATACTTACAAAAGCTGTAGAAATTGCAAACAATCACAAACAACTCTTAGCTAATATGCTCCTTCAAAGAAATTTAGTAAGAGTAGACTTACAAACCTTAGATAAATATTTATCTCTTTATGCAAATAATAAATCAATCTCTCTTGATGAAGAACAATTAAATGCATTAAATAAATTATATGAAATAGGGTATAAAGCAAACCTAATACCAAAAATAAAAGATATAAGAGAATACCTAATACCTACAGAATATGAAAAGGTAAGATTTGATGGAATATGATAAATGGCTTGAAAAAAATAAACTCTCTTTAAAATGTAAACCCAGATCTCAAAAAAAAAGCTATATAGAGTTTTTTGAAGAAGAGTTTAAAGGAGAAAAACCACCTCTTTTTAAAAGAGGAGAGATATATTTTGCAAAACTAACTGAATCTTCAAAAATAAGACCTTTTTTAATCTATCAAAATAATTATTTAAATAAAGCTTGTTTTGAAGATGAATACCACACTGTAATTGTTTTACCTTTATCAGGGCAAATTTTAAAAGGAGATTATAGAGTATTAATAAAAAAAAGAGATAATTTAACAAAAGATAGTGAAATAGTAGCAACTGCAATTGGTATAATTTCAGTATCTAAAATTATTTTTTCTAAAGGTTTAGTAACTACTCTAACAAAAGAAGAGCTAAACAAAGTAGATTTAGCCGTAAAAAGAGCAACAGGAATGGATAATGCAATCTGAAATTATAGCTTTAGCAGTGCAAACAATGAAACTTGCTTTATTATTATCTCTTCCAGCTTTACTGACAGGAATGATTGTAGGGCTTTTAGTTTCTATTTTTCAAGCTACTACACAAATTAATGAAATGACTTTAAGCTTTGTACCAAAAATATTAGCAATAGCTGTTGTTTTAATTCTTACAATGCCTTGGATGTTAAATGAATTGATAGATTTTACAAAATATGTATTTAAATTAATTCCAACGTTTTTAAGATGATAATAGATTTTTCAAAATTCTCTTCAATAAAAATAGGGCCTAAAAAAGAGGTAAAAATTATTAATGAAGACAATTACAATGGAGAGTTTTTAATAGGTAGAGCTACAAATACTCTCATATCTCCTAATGCTCATAATTTAGGAATTTTAGATGATAGATACAAATTCATTAAAATAGAAAAAGGATATTTAAAAGTAGGAGCAAAAGTAAAAAATAGAGTCCTTTATAATTTTTGTAAAAGAAACAATATAGGAGGATTTGAGTTTTTAGCAAAACTTCCCGGAAGTATAGGTGGAAGTATAAAAATGAATGCTGGTGTAAAAGAAGAAGAAATTTCAAACAATTTAGTAGCTATTAAAACTCTAAAAGGCTGGATTGAAAAAAAAGATATTCTCTTTTCTTATAGATATTCAACTATTAAAGAACCTATATTCGAAGCAATTTTTGAAATAAAAAGAGAATATAACCTTGAATTAGATAAATATCTACTTAATTTAAGAAAAAATCAACCAAAAGCCCCTAGCTTAGGCAGTGTTTTTAAAAATCCACAAAAAGACTTTGCTGGAAGAGTTATAGAAGCTGTAGGTATGAAAGGTATGAAAAAAGGTGGTATAAAAGTTAGTGAAATTCACGCTAATTTTTTTGTAAACATAGGCAATGGAACTTTTGAAGATATGATATTTTTAATTAACGAAGCAAAAAAAAGAGTTTATGAAAAATTTAACATTAACCTTCAAGAAGAAATAATTATTATAA
>CAZEOW010000046.1:0-8095 GCA_964514005.1 uncultured Nautiliales bacterium | reverse complement strand
TAAAAAAATGGTATAAATTTAATAATGTATACGTTTTAAAAGGCGGAATTAAAGCGTGGATTCAAAACGGAGAAGTTGTTTATAATTCAATGCATTTAGGTCCGGTTAAGATTGAACTTCAAGGGAAATAATCTCCCTTTTAAATTTCTCTAGGATCAGCAATTTTTCCTGCAATTGCACTTGCTGCTGCTACAGCGGAGTTACTTAAATAAACTTCACTGCTTCTGCTACCCATTCTACCTCTAAAATTTCTATTTGTTGTAGCAACAGCTCTTTCACCATCACCCAAAATACCCATATATCCTCCAAGACATGCACCACAAGTTGGATTTGCAACAACTGCTCCTGCGTCAATTAAAATATCTATAATTCCTTCGTGTTCTGCTTGTTTATAAATTCTTTGCGTTGCAGGAGTTACAATAAGTCTTACTTTTTTATGAACTCTTTTTCCTTTTAAAATTTCTGCAGCAGTTTTTAAGTCGCTTAAGGTTCCATTTGTACAACTTCCAATATATACTTGGTGAATTTCAATATCATCTTTTACTGCTTGTGAGATTGGTTTTCCGTTGCTTGGTAAGTAAGGATAAGCTACAAGTGGTTCAAGTTTGCTAACGTCAATTTCAATTACTTTTGAATATTTTGCGTCTGGATCTGAGTAGTGAATTTTTGGCTTGCTTCTTAATGGATTGTGTTTTTTTACTTCTTCAAGAAAATCTTCAGTAATTTTATCATATGCAATAATTCCATTTTTTGCACCAGCTTCAATTGCCATATTACATAAGCTCATTCTATCATCCATTGGAAGATTTTCAATAGTGTCTCCTACAAATTCAAGAGCTTTATAAAGTGCTCCATCAACTCCAATTTGGCGAATTAATTCTAAAATCAAATCTTTTCCATATACGTGTTCTTGTCTTTTTCCTGTAAAAACTACTTTAATACTCTCTGGAACTTTAAACCAGCTTTTTCCTGTAATCATAGCAAATGCAATATCTGTACTTCCCATTCCAGTAGAGAATGCTCCTAAAGCTCCATGTGTACAAGTGTGAGAATCTGCTCCAATAATAACATCTCCAGGAACAACAAGACCTTTTTCAGGAATTAGTCTGTGTTCTATTCCCATATCTTTTTCATCAAAAAAGTTTTTTAAATTGTGTTTATATGCAAACTCTCTATTTATTTTTGCTTGATTTGCAGAAGCTATATCTTTTGGAGGGATAAAATGATCTAACACAATTGCAAAATTATCCGGTTTTGCTAAGTTTTTAGCTCCGCTTTCTTCAAATGCTTTAATAGAGATTGGAGTAGTAATATCATTACCAATAGTCATATCTACATCACACATAATAATTTCGCCGGGTTTTACAGCTCTTCCTATATGTTCGGCAAAAATTTTTTCAGTTATAGTCATAGGCATATTAATCCTTTTTTAATGCAATTATATCAAACAATATTTAAATAGAATGAGATGAATTTAGAGAAGTTTAGTTTGAAAAAGAAGAGGGGATTAAGAACATCCCGCTGGTACATAAGTTCCTGTTAAGATTCCGATTAAGAAGTCTTCAAGATCTTTTAGTTTGTGTCTTTTAATAATTTTTTTCTTAATTTTACTTGCAGCTTTTTTACCGATTTTTTCTTCTACTAATTTAACAAACGCTTTCCCATTGTTTTTAAAAAGGCTTTTTAATTCATTTACTTGAGAAGGACTTGTAAATCCAAGTTTTGCTAAGAATTTTTTAGATTTTAAGTGAGTCTTTTTCTTAATTACTTTTTTATAAACTTTAAATCCTGTTGCAACATCTGCACTTGCAGTAGTAGCAAAAATACTTCCAGCTAGTAATGCTGCTAATGTTAATTTAGCAAATTTCATAGTAATCTCCTTTTTTATTTTAGTGATTAATTATAATATAAAAAGGTTTATAAAAAGATAATAAAGTGAAGAAAAAATATTAAATAAATGTTAACTTTGTTACAAAAAGTAATGAACAGAAGTTCAAGGGAGTTAATTTCTTGGTTTTGCTGGATTAACTCTTAATCTTCTACCTTGAAACTCTTTTCCGTTTAGTTCTTCAACTGCACTATCAGCTCCGCTTTCAAGTTCTACAAATCCAAAACCTTTACTTCTTCCAGTATCTCTATCAATTATAATTTTGATAGATAAAACTTCTCCATACTCTGCAAAAAGAGGTTTTAAATCTTCAGCAGTTGCTTGATAGTTAATGTTTCCTATATATAGTGTTTGCATTGTAATTCCTAATATTGAGATTGAAATGCCATTGTATCAGTTTTTTTATTAAAAAGCAACAAAAAAAGAGTTTTTATGTATAAAATTAAATATTTTCCCATATTCTGTTTGGAAGTTTATGTAAATAAAACTCTTTTATATCTCCTTCTTCAACTCCTTCTAAATCTACACTTAATCCTATTTTTTTAGCTTGTTCTATTAAATCATTTATTTCTAAATCAAATCCAAATATTTTTATATAATTTTTTATCCCTTTTTCAAAATACTCTTTTACATTAACTCCTTTTTTAGCTTTAGCTATTAAAGATATAATTTCTTGCAGATAAGCACTTTTTATTAATTGAGCTATAGCCATTCTTTTTTCTTTAATATTCATATATTTTTGAGCTATATTTAAGACTTTGCTAATTTCGCCTTTAAAAGCGTATGCTTCAGCTTTATTAAATATATTTTTCCATTCTTTTTCCAATTGTTTAAACTCTTCATTCTCCTCTAAGAAAGGATACTTTTCTACAAATTTTAAAATCTTTTCATAATCTTTAAGAGCAAGTAATCTTTGAAATTCAGCTAATATTTTGGCTTCTTCTTCAAGTTCTATAGCTTCATTTTTATACATTGGAAATCTTGCAAGTATTTCTGCAATGTTGATTACTTTTTTATATTCTCCTTTTTTTAATAAATCTTTTGCACTTTCTAACAGTTTTTTTCCGTATTCTACTGCTTTTTCATACTCTTCTGATTCAGTTAAAAAAGGGTGTCTGTTTATTAGATGAAAAAACTCTTCAAAATCTTTTTTATGAAGTTTTTGAAGTAAAAGAGCGTATAACTGTTTTTCAGTAAATAAAGCTTGAATAAGTGGAGTTTTTTGAGGCACTCCTCTAAATGGTTTTAAAAGTTCTTTTACTTCATCTTCCATTCCTTTTTTATTGATTAAAATTTTTGCTTTTGCAAATTTTTTTCTCCACTCTTCCTCCATTTTTTTGTAATAAGCTGTATTTTTTAAATAAGGGTATTTAGCAGCAAGAGAATAAGCTAAAGGGTATTTTTTAGAAAGAACAGCTTTTTTAAATTTTTCAAACTCACTAAAGTCATTTAATAAACTTTGAACAAAAGCCCTTTTGGAAGGAATTTTTAAAAAAGGAGATAAAAGTTTTTTAGCTGTCTCTTTTTCTCCTCTTTCTAAAAAGGAGTGTGCTTGAGAGAGTATTTTATTCCATCTATTTTCTAATATTGTATATAAAGAAGTCCTTTTTAAAAACGGATTTTTGGATATTATTTCATAAGCTTTTTCAAATTCATTTTTCATAGTAAATTCTTGAAGCTGTTTTTCATCGCTTAATAAGTCGTAAATATATACACTACCTTCTTTAGTTCCTATTACAAGATAATTTAAATCTTCTATATATTCTATTGTAGAAGGAATTTCTAATAATTTAATAAATTCATTACTAATTTCTTCAAATTTTTCTAAATCATAAAGAGCAACCTTTTTATTATTATCACTAACTGCAAATAAGAAATCTTTACTGAATGTAAAATCATTAATTCTATCTATCATTGGAGTTAATCTACTTGCAATTTGACCTGTAGAATATATCCATACAATCAATTCTCCTGTTTTATCCCCGCTAATTAAATATTTATTTTTTAAAAATTTTAATTTTACAACTGCACTTTTATGAGACTTTTTTTTAATACTTAATTCAATATCATTTAAATTAGCTACAGTTACATATCTATCGTATGTTCCAATCGCAGCCCATAATCCATTTTTATTAAACTTAATAGCGGTTACATAATCCGCGTGAGATGGAAGAGTTAATACCATTTTTCCACTTGATAATGACCACATATAGCTTCTTCCATCTTCTGCACCAGTTAATAAATATTTCTCATTTTCATCAAAATCTACTGCTAATATATCTCCTCTATGCCAACCTAAGGTATATAAAAGCTTTTTTTCTTGAATATCCCATATACTTACTTTTCTTTTTTTCTTTATTGCTATTGCTACATATTTACCATTTTTAGAGACACTTACGCTATTTTCTAATGGATTATTTTGAGGAAGTTTTATTTTAAATCCGTTAATTAATTTCATCTCTCCTAAATCATAAATTCTAATAGTATTTAAAGAATCAACAACTACTAATTTATTTTCTCCAATATATCTTATAAAACTTATTCCATTTTTTATATTAAAAATTTTTATGGGCTGCATTTATCTCCTTTTTTGATAACATTTTAATAAAAAAGGTTTTTTATGGCAACTTTAACAATTATCGATACTTTTGGATTTTTATTTAGAAATTTTTATGCACTTCCTTCTTTAAAAAGTAAAAAAGGAATACCTACTGGAATGATAACAGGTTTTATGAACTTTATTGCATCTTTAGGTAAAGATTTTCCGACAGATTATGTGCTTTTTGCACTTGATAGCGAAGAAAAATCATTCAGAAATGATATATACAAAGAGTATAAAGCCAATAGATCTGAAGTTCCTGAAGATTTAAAAACACAACTTCCAATAGCAATAGAACTTATAAAAAAAATGGGATTTAAAACTATACAAATGCCCGGATTTGAAAGTGATGATATAATAGCATCTCTTGCAAAAATAGCTGCTCAAAAAGGAATAAAAGTAAAAATCGTAAGTTACGATAAAGATATGTATCAATTGATAGATGATGATAAAATCGTAATTTTTGACCCATTAAAAAAAATGGAAATAAACGAAAAAAAATGTATAGAAAAATATGGTATTCATCCAAAAGATTTTATTGATTTTCAAGCATTAGTAGGAGATAGTAGCGATAATGTTCCTGGTGTCAAAGGAATTGGAGTTAAAACTGCTGCAAAATTAATCAATCAATATCACACACTAGAAAACATATATTCTCACATAGATGAAATAAAAGGAGCTTTAAAGAAAAAACTTATACAAGGTAAAGAAAACGCTTTTTTAAGCAGAGAACTTGTAAAATTAAAGACCGATCTTTTTGAAGATATAAATTTAGAAGAATTTAAATATCCAGAAATTAACCCTATTTTAAAAATAGCTGATGATTTAATAGAACTTGATATTACTTCAATTATAAATAGAGTAAAAAAAGATGGCCTTTTTGTAAAAACCTCTCTTCCTAAAATGGAATTTGAAGCAATCCTAATAGAAAATGAAAAAGAACTTTTTGAAATAATAGGTAAAATAGAAGATTTAGTCGCTTTTGATACAGAAACAGATTCTCTTGAAAATCCAAATATAGTAGGTTTTAGCTTTGCATTTGAAGAAAATAAAGCATATTATGTGCCAATAAATCATTTTTATTTAGGAGTAGAAAAACAGATAAGTCAAGATATTGCACTAAAAGCAATTGAGAAAATATTAAGCAAAAAAGTAATTGGTCATAATTTAAAATTCGATTTTAAGATGCTAAGAAAATATAATATTAAAACTCCTACACCTTATTGCGATACAATGATACTAGCTTGGATTTTAGACCCAGATGCTTCTGTTAGTCTTGATAGTGTAGCAAAAAGATATTTAGACTATGAGACAATAAAATATAAAGAAATCACAAAAAACAAAAAAAACTTTGCTGAAGTAAATATAAAAGATGCTACAAAATATGCAGCTGAAGATGCTTTAATTTCACTAAAATTATATAAAACTTTAAAAAATCAAATTTGGGAAGATGTAAAATGGGATATTGATAATATAGAAATGCCTTTTATTAAGCTATTAATAGATATGGAAAATGAAGGAATAAAAGTAGATTTAAAATATCTTAAAGAGCTTGAAAATAAATTAAATGAAAAAATCGAAGAGATAAAAAAAGAGATATTTAATTTAGCTGGAAGTGAATTTAATATAAATTCAACTAAACAGCTCTCTTATATCCTTTTTGAAGTATTAAAACTTCCACCTAAAAAGAAAATAAAAACAGGATACTCAACAGATGAAAAAGTTTTAAATTCTCTAAAAAATCTTCATCCAATAGCAGGAAAAATATTAGAATATAGAAAATTTGAAAAGATGCAAAGTACTTATATAAAACCTCTTCAAGAATATGCAAAAGATTTTAAAATATATACAACTTTTCTTCAAACAGGAACAGCAACAGGAAGATTAGCAAGTAAAAACCCAAATTTACAAAATATTCCAACTTCAACTGATATAAATATAAGAAATGCTTTTGTAACTGATAAACTTTTTGTAAGTTTAGATTATTCTCAAATAGAACTAAGACTTTTAGCCCATTTCTCTGAAGATGAGCATTTAATAAATGCTTTTTTAGAAGACAAAGACATTCATCTTGAAACTGCTAAAAAACTTTTTCAAAATCCAGAAAAATTTAGAAATATAGCAAAATCAATTAATTTTGGACTTATTTATGGAATGGGGGCAAAAAAACTTGCAGAAACTATAAATGTATCTACAAAGGAAGCAAAAGAGTTTATTGAAAAATATTTTCAAAACTTTCCTACAGTTAAAACATTTCTAGAAGAAATTAAACTAAAAGCAAGAGAAAACGGATATGTAGAAACTCTTTTAAAGAGAAGAAGATTTTTTAACTTCTCAAGCACTAATGCAAGAAATATAGCAAATTACGAAAGAGAGGCAGTAAATACCATTTTTCAAGGAAGTGCTGCTGATATTATAAAAAAAGCAATGATAGAAATAAAAAATGAATTTACTGATTCTAAAATGTTATTACAAATTCATGATGAATTAATATTTGAGATAGAAAATAAAGAAGATGCTTTTAAATATAAAGAAATAATGGAAAATGTTTTTAGATTAAAGGTACCTTTAAAAGTAGGCATCAGTTTTGCACAAAAATGGGGAGAATTAAAATAATTTGATATAATTTGAATTATAATTAATAGACAAAGAGATAAAAGATGAAGAAATTTTTATTGTTATTACCTTTGCTTTTATTTGCAAGGACTTATAATATAACAACAGGAGCAAGTATAAGTAACGGTAAATACTGTTCAAGTAGTGAAACTTCAATACTTCAAATTCCAGTAATAGTTTCTTTTCAATATAAAGGTTTGATTTATAGTATTACCTTTCCTTACGAACAAATAGAAAGTAAAGTAAAAGTTAAAAAAAAAGATAATAAAAAAAAGAATAACCAAAATCCTCTATCATCTATTCAAAATAATCAACAATCTTCTCAAATGCCAATGGGAATAGTTCTAAAAGCTGATAGTAAGACTGTTACAAAGAAAGTATACAAAAGCGGAATGGCTGATATATCTTTTAAAGTTTCAAAACCTCTTAATCCTCAGCCAAATATTTATACTAAAGTTTCTTTTATTATTAAATTTGCAAATGCAAGAGCTGGACTTGGAACAGGAAGTACAGATTTTAGTATTCAATATGATGCTTATAAAATAAAAGATCCAAAAACAATTATATTTGGAAATATAGGTTATACAGCAAGTGGACATTCTAAAAAAGTAAAATATCAGGATTTAGTATATTTATCCGCAGGGCTTATAAAACAGATGCAAGATTTTAAAAGTGGATTTAAATTTTCACACTCTGGTGCTAAAACAAAGAATGGATGTGCTGCTGATAGTTTAACAGGCTTTTTGATAAGAAAGAAAGGAAAATATAACTATACTTATACAGCTTCTATTGGATTATCAAAAGGAGCTTCTGATTTTTCAGTTGGTGCTTATGTTTCATTTAAATTTAATACAAATTATTAATAGACAATTTTAATTAGTAAAAAAAATCTGAAAAAAGTAATTTTTGTGGTATAATATATAAAAATAAAGGAATTAAAAATGAAAACAATATTATCAATTGCATTATTATCTACAATAGCTTTTGCAAAT